>NZ_BAABAB010000050.1:113335-120511 GCF_039537205.1 Microlunatus ginsengisoli
CGCTCGCGCTGACCGTAGGAACGCAGCGCGCGGATGAAGTCCACCTTGCGGAAGTCCGGCCACAGCGCCTCACAGAAATAGAACTCGCTGTGCGCCGACTGCCACATCAAGAAGCCGGACAGCCGCTGCTCGCCCGACGTCCGGATGATCAGGTCCGGATCGGGCTGGCCGCGGGTGTACAGGTGGTCGGCGATGTGCTCGATGTCCAGGGTCTGAGCCAGCTCGGCGATCGTGGTGCCGCGCTCGGCCTCCTCGGCGAGCAGGGAGCGGACGGCGTCGCGCAGCTCGTGCCGACCCCCGTAGGACACCGCGATGTTGACCACCATCCCGTCCACTCCGACGGTGTCCCGGTCCGCCTGCTTGAGGATCTCCGCCGACGTGGCCGGCAGCAGGTCCAGTGCCCCGACCGGGTGGACTCGCCAGCGCCGGCCGGCGGCGAGGTCGGTGACCATCTGCTCGATCACCCGCAGTAGCGGCCCGATCTCCTCCTCGCCGCTGCGGGTGAAGTTGTCGGTGGACAGCACCCATAGCGTGACCACCGGAATCCGCAGCTCGTCGCACCACTCGACGAAGTCCTTCAACCGGTCCGCGCCCGCCTGATAACCGGCGACCAGCGGCTGACCTGGTGCGTTGGCCCGAGCCCAGCGGCGGTTGCCGTCCGCGAGCACGGCCACGTGCCGCGGCAGCCGGTCCGGGTCGAGCTCGGCGATCAGACGATGCTCGTAGGTGCTGTACAGCAGCCCCGAGGGGTGCATCCGGTCCACGAACTCGCGCACGCGTTCCAGCCGCCGGCCCATGACTCCGCAGCGTAGCGGCAGGCCTCTCCGCCGCCCGCCGACGCCCGAGGTGTCCGATCTCACGTCGTGCGTCGCCGGCTGTTTTCGCGAGCGTTACCTACGGAACCGTAAGTTACGGTACCGTAGGTTGCGTGGCCGGCGGACACCGACGCCGGTCCGACGTCACACTAGGAGGTGGAAGTGAGCAGCACGATGACACCTGGTGACCCGCGCGACACGCTCGCGCCGCGACCGGCCGATCCCGACCCCTCCCAGCCTGACGAGAGCCGGACCCAGGAGGTCCTGAACCAGATCAAGCCGCACCTACGCGGCTGGCTGCACGCGGCCATGACGCCGCTGGCCGCGGCGGCGGGCATCGTCTTGATCTGCCTTGCTCCGACCGCCACCGGCAAGATCGGCGGGGCGATCTATCTGGCCGCGTCGCTGCTGCTGTTCGGCACCAGCGCGATCTATCACCGCGGCTCGCCGTGGGGCCCGCGCGGCGAGGGGATCCTCCGCCGGATGGACCACGCGAACATCTACGTCTTCATCGCCGCCACCTACACCCCGCTCGCGCTGCAGTTGCTCACCGGCACGTCGCGGGTGCTGCTGCTGACCCTGGTCTGGTCGGCCGCGCTGGTCGGTCTGCTGTTCCGGCTGTTCTGGCTCACGGCGCCACGTTGGCTCTACACGGCGCTGTATCTGATGATGGGCTGGGCGGCCGTCGGCTGGCTCGGCCAGTTCTATGCCGCCGGCGGCGCCGCCGTGCTCGTCCTGGTCGTGGCCGGCGGGCTGCTCTACACCGTGGGCGCGGTGGTGTATGGCCTGAAGCGACCGAATCCCTGGCCCACCTGGTTCGGCTTCCATGAGATCTTCCACGCCTTCACGATTGCCGCGTTCGTCTGCCACTACATCGCGATCTCGATCGTCACCTACACCTGATCCGGCTCACCGGCCCGGCCCCATACCGGCCGGCCATCCTCCCCCTCCCCCGACCCTCCGCCTCCTCCGTCTCTCCGTCACCTCCGTCACCGTCGCGGAAACTGTGCAGTTCTCGCACCGTCGGACGGCGTGTCGCTGCAAGACACGCACAGTTTCCGGGTGGGGTGACGGGGAGACGGGTGACGGGAGATGGGCTCAGCGCAGCTGGGACTCCAGGTCGGCGAGCTCGGTGACCGGGAGCTTGCAGACGAAGTGCCGGCAGACGTACGCCGTCGGCCGGCCGCCGATCATCGTCCGGCCCGCCAGCAGCTCGATCCCCGGCGCGTCCGCCGGGCCCGCGACGATCGCCGATCCGGCCGGCGCCAGCCGGTAGCCGGCGGTCACCAGGTCGCTCGTCGCGGGATCGCCGGCCGGCCCGACCACGGCCAGCTGGACCGCCGGCCGGCGCAGCCGGGTGACGGCGTCGGCCAGCAGCCAGCCGGCAAAGCGGGGCGCGCTGCGCACCAGCTTGCCGGCCTCCGCGGCCGCCCGGTCGGCTCGCTCCGCGTACCCGTCGTCGCCGGTCAGCTCCGCCAGCGCGCGGAGCGCGTGGACGGTCGCGCTCAGCCCGGACGGGGTCGCGTTGTCGGTCGGGTCGGCCGGCCGGGTATAGAGCGCCTCGGAGTCCGCGGCCGTGTCGAAGTAGCCGCCGGCGTCGTCGCCGAACTGCTCCTCGATCACGCTCGCCAGCTGCCGGGCCCGCTCGATCCAGACCGGCTCGGCGTGAATGCCGGCGAGCCGGACGTACGCCTGGGTCAGTGCGGCGTAGTCCTCGAGGATCCCCGGCGCGTCCCCGACCACGCCGCCGCGCGACGTCCGACGCAGCCGGGAGCCGGTCCAGTGCAGCCGCCAGGTCAGCTCCGCCGCTTCGGTCGCAGCATGCACCCACTCCGGCCGCTCGAACGTCATCCCGGCCACGGCGAGCGCCTCGATCAGCCAGCCGTTCCAGGCCGCCACCACCTTGTCGTCCCGACCGGGGGCTTCCCGGCGATCTCGCGCCCGCAGCAGCCGTCCGCGTACGTCGGCCAGCCCGAACGCCTCGGGGTCACCGATCAGCCGCAGGGTGGACGCACCGTGCTCGAACGTGCCGGCCGGCGTCACCCCGAACGCCTGCGCGGCGAAGGCCGCGTCGGTCTCGCCCAGCTCCGCGACCACCTGGTCCGGGGTCCAGGCGTAGTACGCGCCCTCGCGCAGCCGCCCGTCGGGGTCGAGCGAGTCGGCGTCCAGGCTGGCCGCGAAGCCACCCTCGGACGTCCGCATCTCGCGCAGCAGCCAGCCGACCAGGGACTCGACCACCTCGGCCGCGAGCGGCGAGCCGGACCCCCGCCACCAGTGGGTGTAGACACCGAGCAGCAGCGCGTTGTCGTACAGCATCTTCTCGAAGTGCGGCACCACCCAACCGGCATCGACGCTGTAGCGGGCGAAGCCGCCGCCCAGCTGATCCCGGATCCCCCCGCGGGCCATCGCGTCGAGGGTCCGGGTGGCCATCTCGTCCGCCGCGGCGTCGCCGGCGTCGGCGAGCCGCAGCAGGGCCTCCAGCACCATCGACGGCGGGAACTTCGGAGCCCGGCCGAAGCCGCCACGCTCGGTGTCCTCCTCGCCCCGGAGTGCGGCCACCGCGGCGTCCAGGTCGGCCTCGGCGAGCTCGCCGGCCAGTCCTCGAGGGCGGAGCTCCGCCAGCCGGGCGGTGATCTCGCCGGCGCTGGCGAGGACCTCGTCGCGATGGTCGCGCCAGGCCGATCCGATGGCGTCGAGGATCTGGCCGAAGCCGGGCAGCCCGTGCCGCGGTGCCGGCGGGAAGTACGTCCCCGCGTAGAACGGCCGGCGGTCGGGGGTCAGGAAGACCGTCATCGGCCAGCCGCCCTGACCGGTCATCGCCTGCGTCGCGGCCATGTAGACCGTGTCGACGTCGGGCCGTTCCTCCCGGTCCACCTTGATCGCAACGAAATCCGCGTTGATCGCCGCCGCCGTGGTTGCGTCCTCGAACGATTCGTGGGCCATCACGTGACACCAGTGGCAGGCTGCGTACCCCACCGACAGCAGCACCGGGACGTCTCGCCGCTCGGCCTCGGCGAAGGCCTCCGGCCCCCACTCCCACCAGTCGACCGGGTTGTCCGCGTGCTGCAACAGGTAGGGGCTGGTCGCTGTCCCGAGACGGTTCACCACACCATGATCGTCGGCGGCGATGCGGGCGGCGATGGCGAGTGGCCACCTGATAGACACGGCGCGTGACGCCATCCACGTTCTCCCAGCAGCTCTGGGACGCGGCCGAACCGATCTACGACGCCATTCTCGTGCACCCGTTCATCACCGGGCTGGCCGACGGCACGCTGCCGCGGGAGAGCTTCGCCTACTTCATCGTGCAGGACAGCCACTATCTGCGCGACTACTCCCGAGCGCTGGCGCTGACCGCCGCCCGGGCCCACGACGAGGACGAGGTCGCGATGTTCGCCGACCACGCCGCGAACGCCATCGCGGTCGAGCGCGGCTTGCACGCCGAGCTCCTCGGCGACCTGGAGCTCACCTCGACCGACGTCGACGCGGCCGGCTCGGGACCGGTGACGACCGCGTACATGTCCTATCTGACGGCCGTCTGCGCCACCGGTTCGTACCCGGAGGCGGTCGCGACCGTGCTGCCGTGCTACTGGATCTATCGCCAGGTCGGGCATGTGCTCGAGGCCGGCTCGTCGCCGGATCCGCTCTACGCGCGCTGGATCGCGACCTACGGCTCGGCGGAGGTCGACGCGATCGTCGACCGGGTGCTGAGCGTCACCGACCGGATCGGTTCGGATCTCGGCGCGGCCGAGCGGGAGCGGTGCGTCCGGCACTTCCGGACCACCGCGCGGTATGAGTGGATGTTCTGGGACGCCGCCTACCAACGGCTTCCTTGGCCGATCTGATCGCGAGATCCGGCGCAGCTCAGCCGCTCTTGCCCGGCGAGGTGATGTCGGGCGCCGCCGGCGGGGTGGTCGGTGGTTGCGACTCCGAACTCGGTCCGGACGCCTCGGTGTCCACGTCGTCGGCATAGGGCAGGTCCGGGCTGATCCGGCGAACCTGCCGCCGCAGGCTGAAGAACAGCAGCACCAGCGCGGCCCCGATGAACAGCGTGACCACCAGAGCCACCCAGCCTGGCCGCACGATGCTCGGGTCGATCTCCAGCACCATCAGTGCAGCACTCACGCGGCCACCTCCTCGAATCGCATCGTCAAGACACCCGGACTGTACCCGCGGTCTCCGCCGCCGACACCGCGATGCCGGCGAACAGGTCGTCTTCCGGCAGGTCGACCTCGACGTGGCTGGTGACCAGCTCGTAGTCCTCGGTCGGCCACGCCTGCTGGTGCACCTCGAGCGGAACGCTGAACCAGTGGCCCTCGGGGTCGATCTGGGTCGCGTGCGCGAGCAGCGCGTGGTCGCGCGTCGGGAAGTATTCAGCGCACGGCACCCGGGTGACCGGATACGGCCGGGACGCCAGGTCGGCCGGCCAGCGCGTCAGCCACTCCGTGTATTGCGGCTCGCCGCCCCGCGCGATCATCGCCGCGTCCAGCGCCTCGAACCGGGCCCGATTGCCGCTCAGGTGGTAGTAGAGCTTCTGCACCTGCCAGACCGGTCCGAACTCGCGCAGCGCCTCCGGATCGGACGCCTGCTCGAAGGCCGCCACCGAGATCTCATGGCAGCGGATGTGGTCGGGGTGCGGATAGCCGCCCCTCTCGTCGTACGTCGTCAGCACGTGGGGCCGGAACTCACGGATCACCCGGACCAGCGCCGCGACCTCCACCTCCAGGTCGACGGTAGCGAAGCAGCCCGGCGGCAGCGGGGGCAGCGGATCGCCCTCGGGCAGACCGGAGTCGACGAAGCCGAGCCAGACCTGGTGGATGCCGAGGATCTCCCGCGCCCGGTCCATCTCCTGCTTGCGGATCTCGGCGATGTTGGCGAGCACGTCCGGCCGATCCATCGCCGGGTTGAGGATCGAGCCGCGTTCTCCGCCGGTACACGTCGCCACCATCACCTCCACGCCCTCGGCGACATATTTCGCCGTGGTGGCCGCACCCTTGCTGGACTCGTCGTCGGGGTGCGCGTGGACGTGCAGCAGCCGCAGCGGCTCTCCGCTGCGGTCCACTCGAAGAGCCGGACGCGCCATGCGCTCATGCTGCCACGGCCGACCGACAGTCCCGGTGGTCGTCTCGCGCCCCGCCGGGCCGGACGGACGCGGGGACCGGTCACCGGCGCTCCGGCAGAATGGGCCCGTGAACCAGGTCGAGCCGCGCAGCGCGGAGGCTGCCGAGCGGCTCCGGCTGCGCTATCCCCGCTCGCGTGTTCCGCGGCCCGTGGCCGTGCTGCTGATCGGCGCGCTGGCCCTGGTCGGGCTCGGCTGGCTGGTCTGGGCCGGCTATGTCTACGCCACCCCGCAGGTGGATGCGCAGGTGGCGACGTACGTGGTCCGCGGGGACCGCAGCATCGCCGTCACCCTGACCGTCGAGCGCCGCGACCCGTCGATCGCCGCGACCTGCCGGGTCGTGGCGCAGGCGGTCGACTTCCAGACCGTGGGCGAGGTCGAGGTCGCCGTCCCGGCCGGCACGGACAAGCTGACCAGCGTCGACATCGACATCGTCACGCTGAGGCGCGCGACCACGGCGGTGGCCAAGGAGTGCACGTCGGGCTAGCGGCCACCGGCGTTCGGACCCTGACGCAGGTTGGTCCGCGTTGCTACGCTGGTCGAATGTCTGAAACCGAGCAGCAGGTCATCTGGCTGACCCAGGAGGCCTACCAGAAGCTCTCCGACGAGCTGGATCAGCTGTCGGGCCCGGGTCGCGCCGAGGTCTCGGCGAAGATCGCCCAGGCCCGCGAGGAGGGCGACCTCCGGGAGAACGGCGGCTACCATGCCGCGCGCGAGGAGCAGGGCCAGCAGGAGGCTCGGATCCGCCAGCTCACCGACATGCTCCGGCGCGCCCAGGTCGGCGAAGCGCCGGCCAACGCCGACGAGGTCGCACCCGGCACCCAGGTGACGATCGCCTTCGACGGGGACGAGTCCGACACCGACACATTCGTGCTCGGTTCGCGCGAGCTGCTCGGTCTGGACGCCTCGGTGGACACCAACGTCTACAGCCCGCAGTCGCCGCTCGGCGCCGCAATCCTGGGCAAGAAGAAGGGCGACGCAGTCTCCTACGTCGCCCCCAACGGGAAGTCGATCGACGTCACCGTCGTCAAGGTCGAGCCGTTCCCGTCCGCCTGACCCGGCCACTCCGTCCCTGACTCCGCCCGACTACCGGTGCGGCCCACTTCCGGCGGCCGGGCCCACTTCGGCAACTGGGGCCCACTTCGGCAACCGGGGGTCCACTGCGGCAACCGGGGGCCCAACTGCGGCAACTGGGGGCCCACTGCGGCAACCGGGCACGACTTCGCTCGTCGTGCGGCGACTTCG
>NZ_BAABAB010000050.1:120561-144856 GCF_039537205.1 Microlunatus ginsengisoli
GTGCGCGAAGTCGCGTCCGGATGAGCGAAGTCGCGGGACGGGCAGGCGAACCGCCGCGGGGACGGGCAGGCGAACCGCCGCGGGGACGGGCAGGCGAACCGCCGCGGGGACGGGCAGGCGAACCGCCGCCGGGACGGGCGGGCGAACCGCCGCCGGGACGGGCAGGGGACGTTGTGTCGCGGGACGGGCGGGCGAAGTCGCGGGACGGGCGGGCGAACCGCCGCGATTCAGCCGGCGGAAAGCAGCCGTTGCGCCTCCGCCGGGGACAGTCTGCCGGCGGCTACCTCGGCCAGGATCTGGTCCCGGGTCTTCGGCGCCGACGCAGGTGGCGCGGCGGCCGGTGCCGATGGCCCCGGCTCCTCGGCCAGTCCCAGCCTGACCAGCACCTCACCGAACCGCTGGCGGGCGGTCGGGTAGGACACCCCGAGGTGCTTCTCCACCTCGCGCAGGTTCCCGCGCGAGGTGAGGAATACCCGGAGCAGGTCGAGCTCCGCACTCCCCAGTGAGCAGAACGGGCAGGCCGCGAACATCCCGGCCAGCTCGGTCCCGCAGGACGTGCAGCCCAGCCGCGTGACGGACAGGTGCTCGCCGCACACCGGGCAGTCGCTGGGTGCGCGGTGCTCGTGCTGGCCCTCGTACGAGTTCGGGCCCAGCGTGCGCTGCGACATCAGACGCCGGCCTCCGACGGCTGCGCGGAGCCGAGCCGGACCTGGGCGTGACCCATCACGACCTCGATCTCGAGCCGGGCGCTGCCGTTGCCCATCACGACCTCATCGACATTGCCCTGGTGGCCGCCGGTCCAGCTCACCTTGCCCAGCTGCGCGTCCCCGGTGATCGTGACGTTGGAGTCGTCGGCGAGGTGCAGCGACAGCGAGCCGGACTCGGCCCGGACCCGGGACCGGCCGGTGCTGATCGCGCCCTTGATGGTGGCCGAACCGGCCTGGATCAGCGCGTCGTTGATCTCACGGACGTCCAGCAGCTTCGCGCCGCCCGCGGTGACCCGGACCTTGCCGAGATGGGGCACCCGCTCGGTGTTCAAGCTGCCCGCGGTCACCTCGACATCCACCAGGATGTTGGGGTTGACCTTGATCAGCAGCTCCTTGCCGAGACCGAGCGCGCGGAACTCGTCCAGGTTGCGCGGCGCGCGCAGGATCGAGAACCCGTCCAGCGAGGACCCCATCTCGCCGTCGCTGGACACCTCCAGCACCGAACCGTTGCGCCGCAGCACGTGCGGGCCGTCGGCGGAGATGGTGGCGACGGTCGTCTCGCCGATGATCCGCACCCGTCGGCCGACGGCGCGGACACTGATCTTGGTGACTCCTCCACTGCCCGGCTTGCGCGGAGGAACGGTCGTGGTCGGTTCCTCGCGGATCGGGTCGGACGGCATGTCGCGTCCCGAGCCGGGGAACGGATCGCGGCCGAACGAGGTCGACTGCGGCCGGTCCGTCTGGGTCGCCCAGGCATCGGCTGCCGGGGCCTGCGCGGCAGCGGCCGCCAGCTCCTCGTTGGTCGGTTCGGTGGCGGGCTGTGTGTCGCTGTGCGGCTCCGGCTGCGGCTCGGCGTTGTTCACGCTCAGCGCGTCGATCCGGCGTGCCGCCTCGGCGGCATCGATCCGACCGGCGGCAAGGTCCTGCAGGATCACGGACATGTCAGGCGTAGGAGTCATATCTAGAATGTAAAGCCAGTCTTTCCAGAACGGAAGGTCCGCTTTCCATTTTCAGGGACAACCCTGACCAGCAGCCGTCCGCCGCGGCGGAAACTGTGCGGCTGCAGATCGCGCCGGCGTGTCGGTGCAACAGCTGCACAGTTTCCGGGGAGGGGTGGCGTGGCGGGGTGCGCCCGCCGGGGTGGGGTCAGGTGCCCTTGACGTTCACCAGCTGGCGCAGGGTGTGCCGGATCTCGACCAGCCGGGCGGCGTCGGTCATCACCTGGTCGATGTCCTTGTAGGCCGCCGGGATCTCGTCCAGGAACGCCTCCGTGTCGCGGAACTCGATCCCGGCCATCGCCTCCCGCAGCTGTGCGTGGGTGAACGTCCGGCGAGCCGCCGCCCGGGAGTACGCCCGGCCCGCGCCGTGCGGCGCCGAGTGCAGCGCGGGCGGGTAGCCGAGGCCGCTGACGACGTACGACGCGGTTCCCATCGAGCCCGGGATCAGGCCCGGCTGCCCGGCGCGCGCCTCGATCGCCCCCTTGCGGGACACCCAGACCTCCCGGCCGAAGTGCTTCTCCAGCTGGGTGAAGTTGTGGTGGCAGTTGATCCGCTCGTGCTCGATCACCTCGACTCCGAGGAAGCCCTTCAGGCAGGCCACCGCCCGGTCCATCATCTCCTCGCGGTTCAGCAGGGCGTACGTCTGCGCCCAGCGCAGGTCTCGGACGTACGCGTCGAACTCGTCGGTGCCCTCGACCAGGTAGGCAAGGTCCGGGTCCGGCAGCGAGATCCAGTAGCGCTCCATCAGCCGCTGCGCAACCTCGATGTGGTGCTGGGCGATCCGGTTCCCGACACCGCGCGAGCCCGAGTGCAGGAACAGCCAGACCCGGTTCGCCTCGTCCCGGGTCACCTCGATGAAGTGGTTGCCCGAGCCGAGGCTGCCCAACTGCTCGCGCCAGTGCGGCAGGTACCGCTCCGGCTCGACGCCCGGAGCGGCCTCGAGCTTTGCGATCCGGGCGGCGGCGGTGTCGGCGATCTTCTGGTTCCGACCGCCGGCCGACAGCGGGACCGCCTTCTCGATCGCCTCCCGCAGCGCCGACAGTGGCTTGGCCGCGCCGGTCACGTCGTCCACCGAGAACTGGGTCCTGACCGCGATCATGCCGCAACCGATGTCCACCCCGACCGCCGCCGGCATCACCGCGCGCAGGGTCGGGATCACCGAACCGACGGTCGCGCCCTTGCCCAGGTGGGCGTCCGGCATCAGCGCGAGGTGCGGATAGACGAAGGGCATGGACGAGGTGAGCACGGCCTGCTCCCGGGTGCGCTCGTCCAGCACCGATGCCCAGTTGAGCAGCTTGTCGGTGATCTTTTCCATGGCCCACCTCGTATTCAATGGCCGGGCTCGCGCGTTGGGAACCGCGGACCAGGGTGCCCCACTCGGCGCGCGGCCGCACCTGGTTTAGCGTGCCGGGATGGACTTCGAGGCCCTCCTGCGCAAGGGGACGAGTCTGGACGTCGAGGCGTTCTGGGGCGCCGGGTTCCTGGCCGACCGTTATCGCCCGGGTGGGGTCTCGTGGGACTGGGGCGCCGAGCTGCGTCCGCTGCTCGGGACCGCCGACCGGATGCTGGACATGGGCACCGGTGAGGGCGGTGTGCTGGCCTCCCTGGCGCCGCTGCCACCGGTGGCGGTGGCCTGCGAGGAATGGGCGCCGACGATCCCCGCCGCGGTCCGGACGCTGCGCCCAATTGGCGTGCACCTCGTCCGGGCACTGGGCAGCGTCGACAACGTAAGCGCGAACCCCGCTCCGAGCCGCCGCGGGCTGCCCTTCGCCGACGGAGCGTTCGATCTGGTGATCGATCGGCACGAGGCCTTCGACCCGGCCGAGGTCGGACGGATCACCCGGAGCGGAGGCACGTTCGTGACCCAGCAGGTCGGCAGCGACGAGGCGGCATCGGTTCGCGCGTTGTTCGATCTGCCGCTCGATCAGCCGCCTGGGACGCCGATGTGGCCACCGCGCAGCTGGCTGCCGCCGGCTGGCGCGTCGACGACGTACGCGAGGAGCGCGTGCTCAGCCAGTTCACCGACATCGCAGCCCTGATCGGGTACGTCCGCAGCACGCCGTGGGCGTACGCGGACCTGGACCTGACAGCCGCGCTCCCGCGGCTGAGACAGCTGCACGACCAGTCCCGCACTCGTCCGATCAGCGCGGTCACCCACCGGTTCCTGATCCGCGCCACCGCCGTCTGAGGTCCTCCCCCGGCGGTCGTGCGCCGCGTCGACGACCGTTGGACGTCGGGCGCGCCGAATCACATTTGCTTGCAGCATACAAGTAGATATATGCTTGCGGCATGCAACGAATGGACACTCTGCGCGAGGACGCTGCCGACCCGGCGGTCGACGCGGTCATCGGGGCCATCCACAGCATCGGCCGGTTGATCCGGCAGGGAGTCACCGGCAGCGACCTCGACCCCGGCAGCTTCTGGATGCTGAAGACGCTGGCCAAGCAGGGTCCGCTGCGGGTCACCGAGCTGGCCGGGCACGCCAACCTCGACACCTCCACCGTCTCCCGGCACGTCACCCAGCTGGAGCGTGCCGGCTTCGTTGGACGTACGCCCGATCCCGACGACCGCAGAGCCCAGCTCGTCGAGCTGAGTGACGGCGGCCGGGATCGGCTTCACTCCGCCATGGCGCAGCGCCGCGCCCTGCTCACCGCCGGCCTCCGGGACTGGCCGGCCGAGGAGGTCACCGAGTTCGCTCGGCTCCTCGACCGGTTCGTGAGCGACATCGACAAGACCACCTCGGGAGAGAACGAATGAGCAAGCACGACCCAGCGCCGCGGCGCGCGCTGGCCGACGAACCGCGCACGACCGCCGAGGCGGCGTTGGAGCGGACGCCGACCGGCGACTACATGAGCCACCGGCAGATCCTCGTCATCATGGGCGGCCTGATGGCCGGCATGTTCCTGGCCGCCCTCGACCAGAGCATCGTCGGCGTGGCCCTGCCCAAGATCACCTCGGAACTGGGCGGCTTGAGCAAGCTGTCCTGGGTGGTCACCGCGTACCTGCTGACGTCCACCGCCGCCACGCCGCTGTGGGGCAAGATCTCCGACCTGCGCGGCCGGCGCCCAGTCTTCCAGGCCGCGATTGTGGTCTTCCTGGTCGGTTCGCTGATCTGTGGCTTCGCGTCCCCGATCGCCACCTCGCTGGGCGTCGAGGGCATCGACGTGATGATCGTCGGCCGGGCCATCCAGGGCCTCGGCGGTGGCGGCCTGATGTCCCTGGCCCTGGCCGTCATCGGCGACGTCATCCCGCCGCGTGAGCGCGGCCGCTACCAGGGCATGTTCGCCGCCGTCTTCGGGGTCAGCTCGGTCGCCGGCCCGCTGCTCGGCGGCCTGTTCGTCGACCACCTGGGTTGGCAGTGGATCTTCTTCATCAACCTCCCGATCGGTATCGCCGCCCTGGTCATCACCTCGTTCGCGCTGAAGCTGCACCACGTGCCGCGGAACGCCTCGGTCGACTACCTCGGTGCCGCGACGATCGTCGGCTCGGTGACCAGCCTGATCCTCTACCTGTCCTGGGCGGGCCCGGACAAGGGCTGGACGTCGGCCACCGGCATCGCCCTGCTGGTCCTGATGGTCGTCCTGGCCGGCCTGTTCGTGCTGGTCGAGAGCCGGGCCAAGGAGCCGATCCTGCCGCTGGAGCTGTTCAAGCACTGGACCTTCGACTCCAACATCCTGTTCGCCATGATCATGGGCGTCGGCATGTTCGGCGGCCTGATCTATCTGCCGATCTATCTGCAGGCGGTCAAGGGCTACTCGGCCACCGAGTCAGGCCTGGCCATGCTGCCGATGGTGGTCGGGATGTTCGCCACCTCGATCAGCGGCGGCCAGATCATGTCCCGCACCGGTCGCTACAAGTGGATGCCGATCACCGGTGCCGCGGTCGTCGGCGGTGCGCTGTACGCGTTCTCCCACCTGCACGTCGATACGCCGTACTGGCACATCGCGCTGAACATGTTCGCCTTCGGCCTCGGCCTCGGCCTGACCATGCAGGTCGTGGTCACCGCGGTCCAGAACAGCGTCGAGCGCAAGCACATGGGCGTGGCGACCGCGTCGGTGGCGTTCTTCCGGTCGATGGGCGGCGCGATCGGTACCGCGCTGTTCGGGGCCATCCTGAACACGCGGCTGACCCACCATCTGACCGAGGTCGTGCCGGCCGCCGCTCAGGCGCAGCTGGCGGGCGCATCCCACGCCGTGAACGACGTGACCGCGATCCGGGCCCTGCCCGAGCCGGTCAAGGGCTGGGTGCTGGAGGCGTTCACTCGCTCGATGGACGACGTGTTCCTGATCGCGGTGCCTTTCATGGCGGTCGCGGTGGTGATCGCACTCACCATGAAGGAGAAGGAACTAAAGGGTCGCGCCGCCCCTGCCGGCGACACGCCGAGCGAAGAGGGCGCGGCGCTGGCGGCGGCGGCCCACTGACCCGCTCGGTCCGCGCTGGGAAGCGTCGTCGGACGAGGCGGAGCGGACCGAACGAGGCGAAACTGTGCGGTTCTGGCACCGGCGACCGGCGTGTCGCGGCAAGAACTGCACAGTTTCGCAGCGAAGGGCGAGCGGTTCGCGGTGAAGAGGCTGGGGTGGACGTACGAAAGCGACGTCTGTGGCCTCCTGACCCGCGTCGGGGAACAAAGCGCCGTTCATGCCAGTTCGATCACACGGACGGCGCTGCATTAGGAAAACCTCGCCCCGAGATGGCACATTATTTCCAGGGGACTTGTGCGCACCTATAGCAGAGTCACCGCAACGCAGACCACTCGACCCCCGTCGAGCCCGGTCGTCGCCGTCGGCAAGCCGCGGCGGCACCCGAGAGCAAACACCAGGAGTGAACGGTACATGTCGGTCAAGAAGTCGCCGCTGACGATGGCGGGAGCACTGGCCACCGTGGCGCTGCTCGCGCTCACCGCCGCGTGTGGCACGGCACCAGCCGCCACCACCCCCGGCACCAACCAGTCCGCCGGCTCCTCCGGTGACAGCACCACCTCCGGGCCGAGCAGCTCGCCGACCCCTGAGGCGCAGCCGGTCGTGATGACGCCGAGCATCGCGGACGGCGCCAGCAAGGTGAAGGTCGACACCCTGGTCAGCGTCAAGGCCAGCGACGGCACCCTGAAGTCGGTCAAGGTGACCTACAAGGGCACCGACGGCAAGGGCCAGAAGACGTCCGGTTCGGTCGACGGCGGCTTGAGCGCCGACAAGGCCTCCTGGACCGCGACCGAGCGGCTCGAGCCGAATGCGACGTACACCATCACCTCGGTCGGCACCGCCGCCAGCGACGGCACCGCGACCACCACGAAGTCCAAGTTCAAGACCGCGAACCTGAGCCTGCAGCAGCAGACCTTCCCGACCCTGTACCCGCTGAAGAACAGCAAGGTCGGCGTCGGCATGCCGGTCGTACTGACCTTCGACGTGCCGATCAAGAACAAGGCATCGATCGAGAAGAACCTGCACGTCACCACGGTCCCGAAGCAGACCGGCAGCTGGCACTGGATCTCCTCCACCGAGGTGCGCTACCGGCCGGCCAAGTACTGGAAGCCCGGCACCAAGGTGTCGGTCAAGGCCGACGTCAACGGGGTCAGCGCCGGCAACGGGATCTATGGCCAGAACTCGACCAGCACCAACTTCACCGTCGGCCGCTCGATGGTCATCAAGGTCAACCTGGCTACCGACGTCGCGCACGTGTACAAGAACGGCAAGAAGGTCCGCACGATCTACGTCAGCGGCGGCAAGGCGGGCTGGCGGACGCGCAGCGGCACGAAGCTGATCATGTCGCACGAGTACAACAAGAAGATGACGAACGAGATGATCGGCGCCGCCGAGGACTACTCGCTCAACGTCGCGTACGCCATGCGGATCACCAACTCCGGTGAGTTCCTGCACTCCGCCCCGTGGAACGCCGGCTACTTCGGCCGGACCAATGCCAGCCACGGCTGCACGGGCATGAGCACGGCCAACGCGGCCTGGCTGATGAACAACACGCTGATCGGTGATCCGGTCGTGTTCACCGGCAGCGATCGCTACATGTCGATCGACAACGGCTGGGGCGACTGGAACGAGTCCTTCAGCAAGTACAAGACGGGCTCCGCGCTGGGCTGATTGCGGAGCTCGCAAGCTCGCTCCCGCGCTCCGCTGCGCTGGAGGTCGACTCGTTCGTCGCGATCGGTGAACGGAAAAGCGTGTTCACCGATCGCTCCTGCACTCGCCGACGCGCAGCGTCGGGGCAGGCTGAGTGACTGCCGACTGCTCCACCGGCAAGCCTCGCTCGGCGCTCCCTTGCGCACTAGGTCGATTGACGTTGGCGCGGATGTCTAGTTCCTTCGCGCGCTGAGCACCACGCGCCTAGTGGAACTCGCGGGCCGTGGGGGTCAGGCCGGTGGTGGCGGACTCGTTCAGGTCCTGGACGAAGGTCTTGATGTAGGCCAGCAGCGGGACAGCCATCAAGGCGCCGACGATGCCGGCCATGATGACGCCGATCGCGATGGCCAGGATGACCGCCAGCGGGTGCAGCTTGACGGCACGGCCGAGCAGGAACGGCTGCAGCACGTGGCCCTCCAACTGCATCACGCCGATGATGATGGCGAGCATGATCAGCGCCTTCACCCAGCCGAGCGCGACCAGCGCCACCAGCACCGCGACGAAGCCGGAGACGAACGCGCCGACGATCGGCACGAAGGCGCCGATGAAGACCAGCGCGGCCAGCGCCGGAGCCAGCGGGACGCCCAGGATCAACGCCCCGATCAGCACGCCGATGGCGTCCACCAGCGCGACCAGGATGACCGCCCGGACGTAGTGCGACAGCGACGTCCAGCCCTCCCGGGCAGCGTGGTCGACGCGGTGGCGAGCGGCGCGGGGCACGAACTTCAGCAGGAACGAGAAGATCGTCCGGCCCTGGTAGAGGAAATAGAACAGCGAGAACAGGACGATCGCGATGCCGGCGAGGAAGTGGCCGACCTGCGCACCGAACTCGGAGGCGTACGTCGTGATCGTGCCCTGGCTGTCGACCAGGAAGTTCTGGATCCGCTTGCCCCACTCGTCGATGTTGAACCAGTCCGCGCTGATGTGCAGCGGCCCGTTCTGCAGCCACTCGACGAGGGTGTTGAAGCCGGAGACCACGTTCTGGCCGAGGGTCGAGGCCTGGCCGGCGACCAGGGTCCCGATCAAGGTGAGCACGCCGATGATCAGCAGCAGGCCGCCGAGGACGGAGATGCCGGCTGCGGCCCCGCGCGGCAGCCCCCACCGGTTGAGCCGGTTGGTGAGCGGCCCGATCATCGCGGCGAGCAGGATCGCCACCGCGACCGGGATCGCCACCTCGGACACGTAGCGCAGGGCGAGCCCGAACCCGTACAGCATGATCGCGATGATGATCACCCGCCAGGCCCAGGCGGCGGCGATCTGTAACCCGCGCGGCACGGCCCGGTCGAACTCGGAGGTGTCCGTTGCGACGATCGGTGCGACCCCGGAGGAGGCGTCACCGGTCTGGACCGCCACGATCGTCTCGGGCGGCACGGGGACCGCCACGCCGGTGGTCGGATCGGCGGCCGTGCCAGCAGGACGCGGATCGGCGGCAGTGCCGACGGGCGCGTCCGGTCGGGGCTGGGGTGGAGCGTCCTCGCCCAGGTCGATGGAATCGTCCGCGGGCACCTCCACCGGCTCGTCCGGCCGGTCCGGGTCGCTCGTCGCGATCGCCGCCGAGCGGCCGTCGCCGGCCTGCTCTGCGGCCGGGATCGGCAACCCGTCGGCGCGCCAGCGCGCGATCCGCTCCCTGAAGGTCCTGCGCTCTGCCACGAACACTCCTCTGATCGGTCCGGTCCTGGTCGCGTACCGGCCGGATCAACGGTAACCCGCTGTCACCAGGCAGACTGTGCCGGTGGGGACTAGACCGGGTGACCTCGGCGCGCGTCGCCGACGATTCGTCCGGCTGCCGCGCGATGTGGTCGTGCTCGGGCTGATCGCCTTCTGCGTCGCTGTCGGCTTCGGCGTGCTGGTGCCGGTGCTGCCCGTGTTCGCGCGTACGTTCGGGGTCGGCAATCTCGCCGTCGGTGCGGTCATCTCCGCATTCGCGCTGATGCGGCTGGCGTCGAGCCCGTTCTGCGGCCGGATGATCGCCCGGTTCGGCGAGCGGACCGTGCTCAGCACCGGCATCTTCATCGTCGCGGTGTCGAGCGGGCTCGCCGGGATCGCGCAGAACTATCCGCAACTGCTCGCGCTGCGTGGCGTCGGCGGGATCGGCTCGGCGATGTTCACCGTGTCGGCGATGACGCTGTTGCTGCGCTCGGTCGGACCCGAGCTGCGCGGCCGCGCCGCCGGATTCTTCCAGGGTGGCTTCCTGATCGGCGGCATGACCGGGCCGGCGGTCGGCGGTCTGCTGTCGGCGATCTCGCTCGCCGCGCCCTTCTTCTTCTACGCCGCGACACTGGCGGTGGCAGGCGCCGTCGGGCTGGCACTGCTGCGGCCGCGCGGCGTGACCGAGGACCCTCGACACGATGCGGTCGCCCGGCCGTTCCGAGACGTCCTGCGCGACACCCGATACCAGGCCGCCCTGGCGACCAACTTCTCCCAGGGCTGGACGTCGTTCGGGGTGCGGTCCGCGCTCGTACCCGTGCTCGTGGTCGAGGTCCTGCACCGGCCAACCACGTGGACCGGAGCCGCGTTCGCGGCCGCGGCGGTCTGCCAGACCATCGCCGTCGGTCCGGCCGGCAAGTTCGTCGACACCGTCGGACGGCGACCCGCGATGATCGTCGGCGGCTTCCTGGCCGGGCTGTCGATCATGGCGGTCCCGTTCGCGCCGAGCATCGGGTGGCTGATCGCTGCGCTGTCGGCCTACGGCGTCTCCGCGGCCTTCCTCGGCACGGCACCTGCCGCAGCCGTCGGCGACGCGGCCGGCGCGCGCGGTGGGACGGCGGTTGCGGTGTTCTCGATGACGTCCGACGTCGGCGCCATCGTGGGACCGCTGGTCGCCGGTGCACTGGCCGATCAGGAGGGCTACCCCGCCGCGTTCGGGCTCGGGGCGGCGCTCAGCCTGCTGGCGGCGCTCAACGCGTTCCGGATGCCGCGGGTGCCGCCGGGATCGAGCGCGGACGCCACGGTCGGGCAGGACGTACGGAAGGAGACGATCGGTGAGCCCGAAGCCTCTGTCTGAGCTGGTCGCGCCCGACTGGGCCGATGCGCTCGCACCGGTGGCGGGCGGCATCGCGGCGATGGGCGACTTCCTCCGCGCCGAGCTGTCGGCCGGTCGGAGCTATCTGCCGGCCGGGCCCCACGTGCTGCGCGCATTCAGCCGGCCGCTGGCGGACGTACGCGTGCTGATCGTCGGTCAGGACCCCTACCCCACGCCGGGGCATCCGGTCGGGCTGTCGTTCTCGGTCGCCCCGGACGTACGTCCCCTGCCGCGCAGCCTGGAGAACATCTACGCCGAGCTGAACGCCGACTTGGGGCTGCCGCCCGCCCGATCCGGTGATCTGACCCCCTGGTTCGAGCAGGGCGTGCTGCTGCTCAACCGGGTGCTCACCGTGCAGCCCGGGAAGTCGGCGTCGCACCGCGGCAAGGGCTGGGAGCAGGTGACCCAGCGTGCGATCGAGGCGCTGGTCGAGCGCGGCGGACCGCTGGTGGCGATCCTCTGGGGCCGCGACGCCCAGTCGCTGGTGCCGATGCTGGGCGCGGTGCCGTACGTCGCCAGCGCGCATCCGTCGCCCTTGTCGGCGCGGGCCGGCTTCTTCGGCTCCCGACCGTTCAGCCGCGCCAACGCGCTCCTGGTCGAGGCCGGCGGCACCCCGATCGACTGGCGCCTGGACTAGCCGCGGCCCCGCCGGTCTCGCCGGTGCGCGCCGCCACCCCCGGCCGCCCCCGCTACCCCCGGCCGCGCCGACGCCTCGCCGTCCCGACGCCCCGCCAACCCCGGCCGCGCCGACGCCTCGCCGTCCCGACGCCCCGCCACCCCACCGGAAACTGTGCAGATCCCGCAAACCTGAATCGCTTCAGGCTGCAAGAGCCGCACAGTTTCTAGGGAAGGGGAAGGGGAAGGGGGAAGGGGAAGCGGGAAGTGGGAACGGGGGCGTCCGTCGCCGGCCGCAGGTCGATCAGGAAATCGCGGGTGCCGGGTCGGTCAGGACGGAATCTGCGCCGCCCAGAGGTCGGGCCCGAAGACCTCGTAGCGGATCCGGTCGGCCGGGACGCCGCGCGCCACCAAAGAGGTCCGGACGTGCCGCATGAACGGCAGCGGCCCGCAGGTGAAGACCTGGACGTCATCGGGCAGCGCGATCTCGGACAGGTCCATGTAACCCGGACGGGACCGGCGGTCGTCGGGGGCGACGGTCTCGTACCAGGTGTAGCTGGTGAAGTCGTCCAGCTGGCGGCCGACGTGTTGCACGGTCTCCCGCAGCGCGTGGTCCTGCGCGGTCCGATCCGCGTGGGCGACGATCACGGTCCGCTCCGGCTGGGTGCGGGCGATGTTCTCCACGATCGGCAGCACGGTGGTGATGCCGGCGCCCGCGCTGGCCAGCAGCAGCGGGGTGTCCGACGGCTGGACGACGAAGTCGCCGGCCGGCGCGCTGACCTCGACCAGGTCGTCGACCGCGAGCCCGTCGTGCAGGAAGCTCGACACCTCGCCGTCGGGAGCACCGTTCACGCCGCGGACCCGACGTACGGTGATCTGCAGCCGGGTGCCGAGCGCTGTCGAGGACACGGTGTACTGGCGGGCCTGCCGCCGGCCGCCGGCCAGATCGACGAACACCGAGACGTATTGACCGGGGACCGTCGCCGGCACGGGCTCGCCGTCGGCCGGCTCGAGCACCAGGGAGACCACGTCGGCGGTCTCCTCGATCCGGCGCACCAGCCGGTACGGCCGCAGCGGCGTCGCCGGATCGACCCCGGCCTCGGCATAGATCCGGGCCTCCTCGGCGATCAGCTGGGCGCCGAACAGCCAGTAGACCTCCTCCCAGGCGGCCGCGACGGCGGGCGTCACCGCGTCGCCGAGCACCTCGGCGACGGCCGCCAGCAGGTTGCGTCCGACGATCGTGTACTGCTCGGGGCGAATACCGAGTGAGCAGTGCTTGTAGGCGATCCGTCGCATCACGTGGTCGAAGCTCGGCGCCTGCGGATCGAGCAGGTGGACCGCGTACGCCACCACGGAGGCGGCAAGCGCCCGGCTCTGCTCACCGGTGGCCTGGTTGCCCTGGTTGAACACCCGGAGCAGGTCGGGGTTCTCGGCGAACATCTTGGGATAGAAGACCGCGGTAATCGCCTCGGCGTGCTCGGCGACGACGGAGGCGGTGGCGGCGACGATCTCGCGCGACGCGGCCGAGAGCAGCCGGGTCGGCGCGGTGCTGCCGCTGGTCGGCGCCGGACCGGACGGGCGTACGTCGGCGGGGCTCGTGGTGGTCGAGCTCATGGTGGGGGCTGCGGTGGACACGGGTGTACCTCTCGGGGGACGTCGGAACTGCTTCATCCTGCGCGAGCGCACCGGTCCGGGGGCACGGCCTCCGGACCTCACCGATCGGGACCAAGGTCCCGAGTTCGATGTGAGGTCTTCCACTGCGTCCCGACTCCCACCGGACCTCGACTCCTACCGGACCCGAGTCCCACCGGACCCGACTTTCACCAGACCCCGACTCCCGACGGGCCCCCACCGCCGACGGACCCCCACCGCCACCCGAACCCCACCGTCGACGGGACCGAAGCCCGCCGGCCCCTCTCTCCCGACGGAAACTGTGCAGCTGTTGCACCGCCGTACGGCGTGTCGCTGCATGACACGCACAGTTTCCGGGCAGGAAGGCCGGGACGGGCAGAGGCTCCGGGGGGAGAGCGATTATGGGTCAGCCGGCCAGGGCCTGGTCCAGGTCCGCGAGCAGATCGTCGGCGTCCTCGATCCCGACGCTGAGCCGGATCAGGTCGCCGGGCACCTCGAGCGCGGTGCCGACTACCGAGGCGTGGGTCATCTTGCCCGGGTGCTCGATCAGCGACTCGACGCCGCCGAGCGACTCGCCGAGGGTGATCACCTTCGTCGCGGCGCAGACGTCCAACGCGTGCTGCTCCCCGCCGGTGACCCGGAAGCTGACCATGCCGCCGTAGCGGCGCATCTGCCGCTTGGCCAGATCGTGCCCGGGATGGGAGTCCAGACCCGGGAAGAAGACCTCCCGCACCGCGCTGTGCCCGGCCAGGAAGGCCGCGACCTGCTCGGCGTTGTCGCTGTGCCGCTCCATCCGGACGGCCAGCGTCTTCAGGCCGCGGAGCACCAGCCAGGCGTCGAACGGGCCGGCCACCGCGCCGATCGCGTTCTGGTGGAACTTCAGCTTCTCCGCGATCTCCTCGTCGTCGACCACCAGGGCGCCGCCCACCACGTCGGAGTGGCCACCGCAGTACTTGGTGGTGGAGTGCAGCACCACGTCGGCCCCCAGCGCGAGCGGCTGCTGCAGATACGGGGTGGCGAAGGTGTTGTCCACCACCACCAGCGCGCCGGCCGCGTGCGCCAGGTCGGCGATAGCGGCGATGTCCGCGATCGCGAGCAGCGGGTTGGTCGGCGTCTCGATCCAGACCGCCGTCGTCTCGCCGGGGCGGATCGCCCGCTCGACCGCGGCGAGGTCACTGATCGGTGCCGGGTCGGCGACGATCCCCCACCGCCTGTGCACCTTGTCCAGCAGCCGGAACGTGCCTCCGTATGCGTCGTGCGGCAGCACCACATGGCTGCCCGGTTCGCAGATCGAGCGCAGCAGGGTGTCCTCGGCCGCCAGCCCGCTGGCGAACGCGAAGCCGCGCGAGCCGCCCTCCAGCGCCGCCATGCACTCCTCCAGAGCGGTCCTGGTCGGGTTGGCGGACCGGGAGTACTCGTAGCCGCCGGTGCGGGTGCCGCCGACCCCGTCCTGGATGTACGTCGAGGTCGCATAGATCGGCGTGATCACCGACCCGGTGGCCGGATCCGGCTCCTGGCCGGCGTGGATGGCGCGGGTGGAGAATCCGGGCTGTTCGGGCATGACTGCGAGCCTAGGTGCTGGGCTCAATCCCGATGTGTCAGGGGCGAACCACTGATTCGGTCCCTCCAGTTCGGCCGGACCGGCGCTTTCGCAGTCTCGGCCGCCCGCTGGGGGGAGGAAATCAGGGATGGCGCCGCCGGAACAGGCTGTGGCACGTCAGTGTTCGGTAATTGCAGGGCGGTTCAGACTCCGCCCGCAGAGAGGCACACTGACATCATGCTGTTCTCCACGATGAAGACCACGATGGTTGCCCCGGAGAAGGCCCTGCGCGGTCGCGATCGCGAGGTGCTGGCCAATCCCACGTTCCACGAGATCTACGGGATCCCGGTGCAGTCGGTCCCGGCCGGCTCCGAGGTCGCGTACTTCGCCCTGGGCTGCTTCTGGGGCGCGGAGAAGCTGTTCTGGAAGACGCCGGGCGTGACGAATACCGCGGTCGGCTACGCGGGCGGGTTCACCGAGAACCCGACGTATGAGGAGGTCTGCAGCGCGCGGACCGGGCACACCGAGATCGTCAAGGTCAGCTACGACCCGAACAAGGTGAGCTACGCCCAGCTACTCAAGATCTTCTTCGAGAATCACGACCCGACCCAGGGAATGCGGCAGGGCAACGACGTCGGCACGCAGTACCGCTCGGCGATCTACACCACCACGCCGGAGCAGGCCGAGACCGCGGCGCGGGTCCGCGACGAGTTCCAGGTCGAGTTCGACCGCGCGGGCTACGGCCGGATCACCACCGAGCTGAAGCCGTACGAGAACTTCTTCTACGCCGAGGACTACCACCAGCAGTACCTGGACAAGAACCCGTTCGGATACTGCCCGGTGCACGCGACCGGAGTCACCTGCAACTGAGCGGTGCGCTGCACCAGCAGAGATCTCGGGCCGGGCGGATTCTGCCCGGCCCGAGCCGTCTCCCGACACGCGGGCGCTCAGCGGGACCGCGCCGGCGACTTCCCGGAGAGCTTGGCCCAGACCCAGCCGGAGGGGATCCGGTCGCCGGTGAGGACGTACGCGGCGGTGGCGTCGATCACCATCGTCCCCTCCAGCTCCCGCCGGTCGAACCCCTGACCGGCGAAGAGCAGCTCGTCGTCCGCGGCGAGCAGCGTGTCGTCGTCCGGGGCGAGCGTGGCCTGGTCACCGCGGAGCAGCAGCAACGGCACGATCTCCAGCCGGCGGTCCCGCTCCTCCGGGCTGCGTAGCAGCTGACCGAGCAGGACGCGGTCCTGCGCCAGCGCGCTGTGCAGGGCCGGCGCCTGCTCCCGGTCGAGCTTCACCTTCCACAGCGCCGGCAGCGCCTGGCCGCAGTTGTCCACCAGCCGTCCGACCAGGTCGGCGGCCCAGTCGTCGCCCTGCTCCGGCACGCCCTGGATGAAGCGCCACAGCAGCGGCGTGCTGATCTGGGCGTACACCTCGTGCGCGACCACCTCGGTCGGCACCAGCAGAGCATCCAGGTCCATCGACTCGAACAGCGCTGCGCTGGTGGGCTTGTTCTGCCGGGCCGCGAGGAACAGGTTCGGGTTCATCCGCCGCGCGTTCGCCAGCATCGACAGGTTGGTGGTGTCGTTGTCGGTGCCGGCCACCAGCCCGATCGCGCTCGCCAGCTCGGCCGCCTCCAGCACGCTCGGTTCACAGGCGTCGCCGATGATCACGCCGGCGGGATGGTCGCGCGCCTCCTTCGGCTCGATGATCGTCACCTCGAACCCCTGAGCCCGCAGGTCCGCGGTCAGCTCGCGGCCGAAGCGCCCGTAGCCGCACATCACCCAGCGGCCCTCCGGCGGCGGCGCCGACTTCGCCGGGAGGGCAGCCCCGGGGCCCGCCTCCAGCCAGCTCAGCAGCTGGTAGCTCGCCGGGGCGTTCAGGGCCAGCCGGAGATGGTCGCCGAACCGGTCGAACGGGTTCACCACCGACGGTGTGCCGAAGGCGTGCATCCGATCGGCGATGGTCGGCGAGATGGTCCGGGCGACGATCGGCAGCTCCGGACGCAGCAGGGCCGCGGCCATCGTGACGGCGAGGTTGGTCTCGTCGTCGTTGGTCAGCGCCAGCACGCCGGCACAGTTCGGGTGCCCGAGACCGGCGATGCTCAGGTAGTGCGGGTTGCCCGCGTTGGCCGCGAGACCGGGGACGTCGGCGTGGTACGCGGCCAGCTCCAGCGCGTCGATCCGGTCGCCCGACTCGTCGATCACCACCACCCGCTGCCCGAGCGCGTCGAACGCCTTCACCAACAGCTCGCCGGCGCGGCCGTAGCCGGCCAGCAGCAGGAACGGCTCGCGCAGCCGGGCGACCTTGCGGGTGAACTGCTGCAGCGCGAGCGCCTGCCGGAACGAGCGGTCCTGCAGCAGCGTGAGCAGCGAGCCGATCGCGTACGCCCAGCCGATCACCGACAGATAGATCGAGAACGTCACCCACAGCCGCTGGGCGGTGGTGAACGGCCACGGCAGCTCGCCGAAACCGATCGTGGTCGCGGTGTAGCTCATGAAGTAGAAGGCGTCGAACAGGGTCATCCGGGCCGGCCGGCCCTCGGCGTCGACCCCCGGGATCAGCGACAGGCCGATCACGCTGATCGAGAAGATCACGATCAGCGTGATCAGCGGCACCCGCATCCGGCGCATGATCAAGAAGATGGTGGCCGAGGCCTGGTGGGAGAACTCCTGCTGGGCCTTGGACAGCGCGGGGTCGATCGCCGGTCGCCGGCCGAAGATCTGCTCCCAGAAGATCAGCAGTGGGCTGGACATCGGATCGTGGCTCTCAGCCGCGGTGGAAGGTGACCGTCTCGGTCACCAGCAGGACGACCGAGACCAGGTTGGCCAGCAGCGCGCCGCCGGACAGCGACACCACGCTCGCGGTGGCTGCCACCGTCATTCCCTCGTGCATCACCTGATCGGCCCAGACCCAGACCACGATGGCCGCGGCCAGCTGGAGATCGGCCACCAGGCTGGTGGCCAGGTGGACGGCGCCGATCTGGGTCCGGTCTCCGAACTTCAGCACGGTCGCGATCAGGCTGACCGTGATCGCGGCGAACAGCTCGTAGATGTTGTGCACCGCCGGGTCACCGATGTCGCCGATGAAGAATCCGAAGTTCAGCGTCGCCGCGAGCAGCACGAAGAAGCCGAAGATCACCTTCTCGAGATTCATGGCCCTCCGTTGTGCTCATCCGATCACCCGCGTACATGATCGAGAATCCCCTACCGTCGGCGCGCTGTCACGCATCTGGGCGCTGTCGGTGTGAGTTGCGTCCCACCGGGAAGAGCGGGACCACTCGACAGGTTGTCGCCGTCGTCAACGCGGACGCGCCTGATCGCCCCACCTCCGCCGAAGGGCTCCACATGTCCGCCACGGTCCTCGACCAGACCCGCTCCGACCCCGCCCCCGGCATCCGCGCCGGCCGCGCGCTGTTTGCCCTCGCCGTCGGCGCGTTCGCGATCGGCACGACCGAGTTCGCCACCATGGGCCTGCTGCCGCAGATCGCCGCGGGGGTCGCAGTCGACATCCCGACCGCCGGTCACCTGATCTCCGCGTACGCCCTCGGCGTCGTCGTCGGCGCCCCGCTGATCGCCGCCCTGGCCGCCCGGATGCCCCGCAAGCACCTGCTGATCGTGCTGATGGCGGTGTTCGCGGCCGGCAACCTCGCCTCGGCGCTGGCCGGCGGCTATCCGAGCCTGCTGCTGGCCCGCTTCGTGGCCGGGCTTCCGCACGGTGCCTACTTCGGGGTCGCCGCGGTGGTCGCCGCCGCCCTGGTCGCGCCGAACCGTCGCGCGCAGGCCGTGTCGCTGGTCATGGTCGGGCTGACCGTGTCGAACATCGTCGGTGTGCCGGCGGCGACCTGGCTCGGCCAGACGCTCGGCTGGCAGTCGTCGTACGTCGCCGTGACCGCGATCGCCCTGCTCTGCCTGCTGGCCACCTTCGTCGCCGTGCCTGCGGTGCGGATCGGTGGCGGACCGGCGAGCGTGCGCAGCGAGCTCAGCGCGCTCGCCCGGCCGCAGGTGTGGTTCACCCTGGTGGTCGGCATGGTCGGCTTCGGCGGCATGTTCGCCACCTACTCCTACATCGCGCCGACGGTGACCACCCTCGGCGGCCTGCCCGCCGGCGGGGTGGTCTGGGTGCTGGCGACGTACGGCGTGGGAATGACGCTCGGCATGGTGGTCGGCGGCCGGCTCGCCGATCGGGCGCTGCTGCCGACTCTCTATCTCGGCCTGGTCGGGCTCGCGATCATGTTGGCCGTGTTCGGTCTTCTCGTCGCCAGCCCGGTCGGGGCGTTCGTCGCCGTGTTCGTCTTCGGCGCGGTGGCGACCGTGATGATGCCGGCCCTGCAGACCCGCCTGATGGACGTCGCCCACGACGGGCAGTCGCTGGCGGCCGCCTTGAACCACTCGGTGCTGAACATCGGCAACGCTCTCGGCGCGTGGCTCGGCGGCCTCGTGCTGGCGATGGGCTATTCGTACGCCTGGCCGAGCCGGGTCGCGGTCGTGCTGCCCCTGCTCGGCCTCGCGATCCTGGCTCTCAGCCGCTGGGTGGAGCGCCGTTCCGCCCTTCGACAGGCTCAGGGCGCGTAACCAGCGAACGCTATTAGCCCGCGAACGTGTCGCACTTGTTCGGGTCGCCGGTCTTGAAGCCCTGCTGCAGCCAGCGCTGGCGCTCGGCGGCGGAGCCGTGGGTCCAGGTCTCCGGGCGCACCTGGCCCTGCATCTTCTGCTGGATCCGGTCGTCGCCGACCGCGGAGGCAGCGTCCAGCGCCCGCTTCAGGTCGTCGGAGGTGACCTCGGCGATCGGCGAGTTCGGGTCCTGGGTGGCATGGGCGAACCAGACTCCGGCGTAGCAGTCGGCCTGCAGCTCCAGCCGCACCCCCGGCGACTTCGGGCCGGTCTTGTTGCCCTGGCTCTGCACCTCGCGCATGGTCCCGGTCTGCTGCTGGATGTGGTGGCCGAACTCGTGCGCGAGGACGTACGCCTCGGCGGCGTCGCCGCCCTGCGCACCGAGTGTGCCGGTCAGTTCGTCGAAGAAATCGGTGTCGAGATAGACGGTCTGATCGGCCCCGCAGTAGAAGGGACCTACCGCGGACGTCGCGTTGCCGCACCCGGTCGCCACCGAGTTGGAGAAGGTGTGCACCTGGATCGTCCGGTAGCCCTGCAGCGCGGACTTCCAGTACGACTGGATCGAGTTCGTGTACGCGACGAACCGGCAGTCCCGGTTGTTCTGGATGTCTGATCCGGTCTTGCACTGCTCGAACCGGCTGGAGCCGGCGCTCGGATCGGTGCCCGGGTCGGCCGACGTGCCGAGCAGGTCGCCGGGATTGAGCCCGAACAACAGCGCGATGATGACCACCACGAGCCCCGCGCCGCCACCGATGGCGATCTTGCCGCCACCTCCCCGGCCGCCGCCGCCCATCTGCGACGCGTCGAGATTGGCGCCCTCGTTGTACTTCACCCTGGCCTCCGCCCAGTCGCCTGGCTAGGCGGAAGCGCCCTTGCCGTGGGACGGAGTCTAGGCGCTGGGACGGAGTTCAGGCGCTGGGACGGAGTTCGCGCGGGACGGGTTCAGGCGCCGGCGAGGCCGAGCAGCCAGAGCACCCAGTCGGGTCGCCAGGCCTCGACCAGGACGAGTCCGACAATCGCCATGCCGAGCCAGAGCAGGATGCGGACGAGCACGGCGCCGATCTGGCGCACCGGCGCGGATCGGGTGAGGCCGGACATCGGAGTTCCTCTCTGCCGGGCTGCCGCTTCGCGAGCCCGGATGCAGAGACAGACGAACCCGGCGCGGTTCTGATACGGCGATCGGGTGGAATAGAGGGAAACCCTGAGCGGTTACATGGACCAGATAGTTGAATCGTCAATTACTTGGGTCCCAGGAGGATCGAGATGCAGTTCGGAATCTTCAGCGTCGGCGACGTGACGACGGATCCGACGACCGGTCGGACGCCGACCGAGGGCGAGCGGATCAAGGCGATCATGCAGATCGCCCTCAAGGCCGAGGAGGTCGGGCTGGACGTGTTCGCCACCGGCGAGCACCACAACCCGCCGTTCGTGCCGTCCTCGCCGACCACGATGCTCGGCTGGATCGCGGCCCGCACCGAGCGGCTGATCCTGTCCACGGCGACGACGCTGATCACCACCAACGACCCGGTGAAGATCGCCGAGGACTACGCCATGCTGCAGCACCTGGCCGACGGCCGGGTCGACCTGATGATGGGCCGCGGCAACACCGGTCCGGTCTATCCGTGGTTCGGTCAGGACATCCGCAACGGCATCCCGCTGGCGATCGAGAACTACGACCTGCTGCACCGCCTGTGGCGTGAGGACGTGGTCGACTGGAAGGGCGAGTTCCGCACCCCACTGCAGTCGTTCACCTCGACGCCGCGCCCGCTCGACGGCGTTCCGCCGTTCGTCTGGCACGGCTCGATCCGCAGCCCGGAGATCGCCGAGCAGGCCGCGTACTACGGTGACGGCTTCTTCGCCAACCACATCTTCTGGCCGACGTACCACTTCCAGCGGCTGATCGACCTCTACCGGCAGCGGTTCGAGCACTACGGCCACGGCCGGGCCGACCAGGCGATCGTCGGGCTCGGCGGCCAGGTGTTCATGCACAAGGACTCGCAAGAGGCCAAGCGGATCTTCCGGCCGTACTTCGACAATGCTCCGGTGTACGGTCACGGGCCGTCGCTGGAGGACTTCACCGAGCAGACGCCGCTCACCGTCGGCAGCCCGCAGGAGGTGATCGAGAAGACGCTCACCTTCCGCGAGCACTTCGGCGACTACCAGCGTCAGCTGTTCTTGATGGACCACGCGGGCCTGCCGCTGAAGACGGTGCTGGAGCAGCTGGACCTGCTCGGCGAGATCGTCCCGGTGCTGCGGGCGGAGCTGGACGCCAAGCGTCCGGCCGGCGTCCCGGACGCGCCCACCCACCAGTCCCTGCTGGCCGCGAAGGTCGCGCAGGATGCCGAGCCGGCAGCTCTCGAACCGAGCCACTCGTGACCGCATCCATCGTGGTGATCACGGCCGGGCTTAGCCAGCCGTCGTCGAGCCGGTTGCTGGCCGACCGGCTGGCCCAGGCGGCCGGCAACGCGCTCGGTGAGCTGGGTGAGAACGCCGACGTGACGGTGGTGGAGCTCCGTGACCACGCCACAGACCTGGCCAACCACTTCGTCACCGGTTTCCCGGCACCGAAGCTGGCCGCGGTGCTGCGGCAGGTGACCGAAGCCGACGCGCTGATTGCCGTCTCACCGATCTTCAGCGCGTCGTACTCCGGGCTGTTCAAGATGTTCTTCGACGTACTGGAGATCAACGCGCTCAACGGCAAGCCGGTACTGATCGGGGCCACCGGCGGCACGGCGCGGCACTCGCTCGCGTTGGAGTACGCCCTCCGCCCGCTGTTCAGCTATCTGCACGCGATCGTCGTACCGACCGCGATCTTCGCCGCCCCGGAGGATTGGGCCTCGGAGAACGTGCTGGCCGACCGGCTCACCCGGGCGGGCGACGAGCTCGCCCGGCTGGTTACCAACCGCCCGTCCTCGGCTCGCGGCGCGGAGGCGGAGGTCGTACCGTTCGAGCGGCTGCTGCAGCGCGGCCGCAACGCCTGAGCGACGCCGGGTGCCCTGCCCCCGGCATCTTCGCGCGGGTTACCCCCACTCCGCGCGTCGAGCTAGACGCGCGAACTAGGTCGAAACCGCGCGAAGTTGGTTCAGGGCGCGACGAACGAGGCGACCACCGGCGCAGCGGAGCGCGGAGCGAGGCTTGCCGAGCGAAGCAACGAACACAATGAGAGGGTCGAGCACATGACCGTAGTTGTCACCGACCAGCCGAGCGAGGGCCGGTTCGAGGCGAGCGTCGACGGAACCTACGCCGGCGCGGCGTGGTACGAGATCAAGGGCGACGTGATCACCTTCACCCATACCGTGGTCGAGCCCGCGTTCGAGGGGAAGGGTGTGGGCGGCAGCCTGGCCCGGCACGCCCTGGACGACGTCCGCGACGCGGGGCTCCGGGTGATCCCTCGCTGCCCCTTCATCCGGCGCTGGATCGAGCGGCACCCGGACTATCAGGACCTCCTGTTCCGAGTGGACTGAGAGCGTTTCCGCCGTGCCCACCGGACACGCACCTGATGCCGAGCGATCCCCTCGCTACGGCCGGGAACCGAGCTTCGGCACCTTCATCACACCGACGAACGCCGATCCCGGCCGGGTGGTCGAGCTGGCCCAGCTGAGCGAGGAGCTCGGGCTGGACCTGGTCACCTTCCAGGATCATCCGTATCAGCCGGCGTTCCTCGACACCTGGACGCTGATGAGCTACGTCGCCGCGCGGACCGTGCAGATCGGGATCGCCCCGAACGTGGCCAACCTCCCGCTCCGGCCGCCGGCCGTGCTGGCCCGGGCCGCGGCGAGTCTCGACCTGCTCAGCGGCGGCCGGTTCGAGCTGGGTCTCGGCGCCGGCGCCTTCTGGGACGCGATCGTGGCCATGGGCGAGCAGCGGCGGGCTCCGGGCGAGGCGGTCGATGCGCTGGCCGAGGCGATCGAGGTCATCCGGGCAATCTGGGACCCGGCGACCCGCGGCGGGGTCCGGCTGGACGGGCAGCACTATCGGGTGGCCGGCGCCAAGCGGGGTCCGGCGCCGGCGCACCCGATCGGGATCTGGCTCGGGGCGTACGGGCCACGGATGCTGCGGCTCACCGGACGGACGGCAGACGGGTGGCTCCCGTCGGCGGGCTACCTGCCGCCAGACAAGCTGCCGGAGGCGCAGGCGGCCATCGACGCCGCGGCGATCAAGGCCGGCCGCGACCCGTCGGCGATCCGGCGGCTCTACAACGTCAACGGGCGGTTCGGCGCGCGTGCCGCGGGCTTCCTCGACGGGCCGCCGGACCACTGGGTCGACCAGCTCACCGCACTGGTCACCGAGGCCGGGATGGACACGTTCATCCTCGGCTCGGACGACCCCGCGGTGATCGGTACGTTCGCGAGCGAGGTGGTGCCCGCCGTGCGGCTGGCCGTGGCCGAGTTGCGAGCGGGTCGTGCGGACGAGGAAGGTGCCCTTCGACAGGCTCAGGGCACATTCGGCGTGGTCCCGACGGCGGACGACGGGGAGAGGCTCACTACGCACCGGCTGTGGGACGAGTCGACGCGGCCGGCCGGACCGGCCCCGGATCCGGACCGTCGCTACACACCGCACGAGCTGGCGACCGGCCAGCATCTGATCGACGTACACGACCATCTCCGCGCCGAGCTGGCTCAGATCCGCGAGCTGGTGGCCCAGGTGGCGGTCGGCGGGGCCGACCCGGCGCTGGTCCGGAACCGGATCAACGAGATGACCATCCGCCAGAACAACTGGACCGTGGGGGCGTACTGCGCCCAGTACTGCAGGCTGGTCACCACCCATCACACCATCGAGGATCGCTCGATGTTCCCCGCACTGCGGGCCGGAGATCCGCGGCTCGCCGATCTGATCGCCCGGCTCGAGCAGGAGCACCAGGTCATCCACGGCACCCTCGAGGGGGTGGACCGGGCCCTGGTCGCATTCGTCGAGGCGGGCGGGCACGGACCCGAGTTGATCGAGGCGGTGGACGTGCTCACCGACACACTGCTGTCCCACCTGGCCTACGAGGAGCGCGAGCTGGTCGAACCCATCGCCCGGCTCGGCCTCGGCTGACGGGTCCGT
>NZ_BAABAB010000050.1:144903-235408 GCF_039537205.1 Microlunatus ginsengisoli
GCGCTATAGCGCGCTGAGAACCTGACAACTCGCGGGACTTCTACGCCACGGGTCGGGTGCGGTAGAGCCAGATCAGGCCGAGGATCGGCAGGATCAGCGGCACGAACCCGTAGCCGATGCCGTAGATCGACCACACCGTCGCCCGCGGAAACGCCTCCGGGTCGAGGACGCTGAGGGTGCCGACGGTGAGCACGCCGACCAGCTCGATGATCACCGCGACCATGGCGACCCGGCGGGCCCGCGGCGTGCCGCGACCCAGGGTGAAGGTCGCGACGATGTAGACGACGGCCGCGAACGCGGACAGCAGGTACGCCAGCGGCGCCTCGGCGAAATCGGTGGCGATCTGGACCGCGGCCCGGGCCGTCGCGGCCAGCGCGAACAACCCGTACACCGCGATCAGCGCGCGGCCGGCGCCCCGATTGGTCCGGCGCGGTGCGGGCGCGACCTGCCCGTCGACCGGCTCCGGCCGAAGCTCACCGCTCACGCCGGCGTCCAGAGCACGAGCAACCGGAGGGTCATCGCCGCGACCGCCGCGGCGGCCACCGCAAGCACCACACCTGAGAACCGGGTCCGTTCCACGTTCGCCCAGAACCAGGCCAGCGGGATCAGCACGACGATCCCGATCAGGTAACCGATCGTGGTCGCGAACTCGGCCGGCCGGAAGCCGCCGATCATGGCGACCACGGCGATCACGCTCTGCACCAGCACGATCACCTCGACCCCGGCCGCATACAGCAGCTGCGCCTTGCCCGGAGGCTTGTTCGCGATCGCGGTGACCAGACCCCAGACCACCGAGACCAGCGCCAAGCCGATCACGACGTACGCGAGCACGAGGATCATGCGAGGGGCTCCGGTCCGGCGGACATGAGCAGAAACCTACCCGGCCGGCCCGGCCGCTCCAGCGAAACGCCGCGGGCCGGCCGGCACCGCGCCGTGCGAGACTGATCATCGTGCCAGCGGCGCCGAAGAGCTCGTCCAGGGCGGGCCGGCGCCCGGGCAATCAGGACACCCGCGGCGCCATCCTCGCCGCCGCCCGTGAGGCGTTCGCCGCCAAGGGCTTCGCCGCCACCTCGATCCGTGCCATCGCCGCCGAGGCCGAGGTCGACGCGGCACTGGTGCACCACTACTTCGGCAGCAAACAGGAGCTGTTCCTGGCCACCGTCGCGCTGCCGGTGCCGCTTCCCGACATCTTCGACCGGCTGCTGGAGCCGGGTATCGACGGCTTCGGCGAGCGGTTGGTGGGCACCGTGCTGGCGATCTGGGAGTCCGACGCCCGGCCCGCGCTGGCGGCGGGGCTGCGCTCGATCATCGCCGATCCGGCCATGACCCGGACGATGCGCGAGTTCGCCACCACCGAGCTGATGGGCCGGGTGCTGGCAGCGATGGACGTGCCGCCGGCGGAGGCTGAGCTCCGCGCCGGGCTGGTCGCCTCGCACCTGCTCGGGCTGTTCACCGCCCGTTATCTGATCGAGCTGCCGGCGGCGGTGGGACCGTCGGCCGAGGCGCTCACCGCCGCCGTCGGGCCGGTGCTCCAGCGCTATCTCGACGGCGACTTCGCCCACGCCGACGACCTGATTCGAACGGGATCCGGAGAGGACGCACCATGAGCAGCAGCACCGAACAACCCGGGACTCTGGAGTGGGACGAGGCCAGAGCGGCGTCCTGGCTGGCGGGCGCGGAGATCCGCGAGCGCCAGCTGGCGCCGATCACCGAGGCCCTGTTCGAGGTGGCCGACCTGCACCCCGGCGAACACGTGCTGGACGTCGGCGTCGGCTCGGGACCGACCACCGCCGAGGCCCATGCCGCGGTCCAGCCCGGCGGACGGGTGACCGGGATCGACGTGCTGCCGGCGATGATCGAGGCAGCGAAGCGGACCGTACCGATTGCCGAGATCGAGTGGTTGGTCGGGGACGTGAGCACGTACGGCTTCCCGGCGGCGGCGTACGACGTGGTGATCTCCCGGTTCGGGGTGATGTTCTTCGCCGACCCGGTGGCGTCGTTCACCCGGCTGCACGACGCGGTCCGGCCGGGCGGCCGGCTGGCCATGGCCACCTGGGGCCGGCGGGAGGCGACCGGGCTGTTCGGTGTCCCGTACGTGATCGCGACGACCACTCTGGACCGGCTCGGCATCGACTTCGTGCCGATGGCCTCGGACGGGACCATGTTCAGTCTCGGCGACGCCGGGCGGGTGGCCGAGGTGCTCGGCGCCGCGGGCTGGCGGGAGATCGGCACCCGGGTGGACAACCGGGTGGTCTATCTCGGCGGCGCCCGGACGGTGGAGTCGGCGGCCGACGACGTCCTCCGCGGCGGCCCGGTCGCGGGACTACTGGACGGTCTGCCGGCCGAAGCGGTCGCCGAGGTGCGACAGGCGCTGGTCACCGACTTCACCCGGCGCTTCGACGGCAACGGAGTGCCGTTGCCGGCCGGATTCGTGCTGATCAGCGCGATCCGGCCCTGACCACCGCACGGGTGGGGCCGACCGGGCGTACGTCCCTGAGCTGACCCCCGAGAACCTCCGGGGTACGTCCCTGGGCTGATCCCGAATCGTCTTTGCGGCTGATGCGCGAGGCGGTCGCCGGGGCGCAGGATCGTAGTCATGCCGACCGCCACCGACTCGCCCAGCCGGACCCCGATCCCGACCGTCACGATGCCGCGCGTCGTCGCGGCCTCGAGCCGCCGTCGCCGGGCGCTCGTCGGCATGCTGCTGGCCGCGATCGTCTTCGGTACGGCCCTGATCGCGCAGCTCGGCTGCGAGCAACTGCGAGCCGCCGCGCCGATCGGCTCCTCGGACGCGTACGGCCGGGTGGTGACCGGCTACAGCTGGTCGCTCAGCCCGATCGGCTTCACGGTCCGCTACGACGACGGGTCGTCGGCCACCCGGCTGTGGTGGTGACCCCCCGCCGCGCGGGAGCGGTCAGTGCTCCTGCTCGCGCCAGGCCTTGGAGCCGGCGGCCGCGGCGGCCTTGAACTGATCGAACCGGCGGGCGGCCATCTCCGAGGGAGACTCCTCCCACTGGTCGACCCACTGCCGGCCGGCCCTGAATACGGTCATCGCCGAGACGACCGCGCCGACCAACCACAACACGCCGCCGACACAGAGCAGGACCAGCCCTGAGTTGAGCTTGCTGCGATCGATCTCGAAGGCGGGCCGGGTGCTGGGTGTGCTCGACATGAATCCTTCTTCCAGACGTCGGGACTCGCAGATCGATGTTCTCACCACTCCGGGTGAGTTGTCAGAATCTCAGCACGCCGGAGCGTGCCGAGATTCTGACAACTCTGCCGATCGGCACCGTGCTCGCCGCGCTGCCCTCCCCCGCCGGCCCTGAGTTGTCGCCGGGGCGGGTGCAGGATGGCAGCCGTGCGGATGCTCGGGGTGGACGAGGCGGGCGGAGCGGTCCTGCTGGACCGTCCGCTGGGGCACGGGGAGCACCCGGACGCGGCCGCGTACGGCGCCGGGCTGTTGCTGACCCGCCCGGTCGACGCGCGCCGGGACGACGACGGCGAACTCGTGGTGCGCTGGATCGTCCGGCCGGCCGGCGACGAAGCGGCACCGGACGTACCGCCGCGGGGGCACGACCCCGGACTCGACCTCACCGGGATCGAGCCCGAGCTGCGCCAGCGCGTGGCCGCGTACGCGTTGGTCCGGTCGGCTCGCGGTCTGCTGGCCACCGAGTTCTCCGCGCGGACCGCGTCGCCGGGCCGCTGGGGACTGCCCGGCGGCGGGATCGAGGACGGCGAGGAGCCGGCCGACGCGGTCCTTCGCGAGACCGCCGAGGAGACCAACCAGCGGATCGTGCTCGGCGCCCTGGCCGCCGTGCAGTCCTCGCACTGGATCGGGCGCAGTCCGCGCGGCGTCGTGCAGGACTTCCACGCGGTCCGCCTGGTCTATCGGGCGGACTGCCCGGCGCCCACCCGGCCGCGGGTGCTGGACGTCGACGGGACCACCGCGAGCGCGCGCTGGGTGGGCCTGACGCGGTGGCGTCGGGTGGCCTGGACCGTGGGCTGGCGGACGCTGCTACCGGAGCTGATCGCCGGCCAGGACGGGCCGGCGCAGGTCGGCTGAGCTCCGCTCGGCACCGTTCCGGCCCGGGTGCCGCATCACCAGCAGCGGGTCGGACCCGGTGATCGGCAGGGTCTGGGCCAGCGGGTAGTAGTGCGGATCGACCACGTGGCCGTCGAACTCGACGAACGTGATCCCGCGCTCGGCGCACGCCTGCAGGGCCGACCCGATGGTGGCTGCGAGGATGTCGGTGCCGTTGCCGAGCCGGCGCCGGACCGTCTCGGTGACCAGGAACGACCGGTTGTCCCAGGGGTCGGGCAGGACGCAGGCCAGGGCCGCGATCCGGCCGTCGACGATGGCGACCCTGGTCAGCTCGAAGTCCACCTCGGCCATTCCCGACGCCGCGAACAGCTGGTGCACGATCGCCCGGTCGACGGTCGGCGACCACTCCTCGTGGATCCAGACGTACAGGTCGACCCAGGCGTCCAGGAACTCCTCGTAGCTGCGTTCGCTGGCCGGCACCACGCGGACGCCCGGAGGGACCGGGTGCTGCTCGATCCAGTGCGCGGTCGCCAGCGAGCTCGGGTGCAGCTGCGGCGACGGGCATCGCATCAGCACCTCGAAGCCCATCGCGCGGGCGAACGCCTCGCGGGCCGGCTGCGAGCTCATCGCCCGAGTCAGCACCGGGTACGGCGTCGGCGTGCAGGCGAGCAGCGCGTCGAACAACGCGCGCCCGACGCCCTCCCGCCGTGCCTCCGGCTCGACCTGGACCTCGCAGTAGTAGGACTCGCGATGCACGTTCGACACCAGCATCGTGCCCATCCCGAGCACGTCACCGCAGTCCTCCGCGACCAGCGTGCGTTGCCACCCGTCACCGCCGCCGCGCGGTCCCCACCCCGTGCCCTCGTGCGACGGGCCGTGGATGCCCTCGGCCAGGTCGCCGGGGGCGAAGTCGCGCAACCTCATGGTCAGACTTCAATCGGGATCGGCCGGATTGGCAAGACATATTTGTGCTGTCGTGCCGCCGGTAGGCGAGTTGGCGCCGGGCCGGCAGTCACTCCGGGCCGCCGTCCGGGCTCGCGGGCGTTCCGCTAGCCGATGTCGCCGAGCAGGTCCTGGCGGGTGAGCACACCGACCGGCTTGCCGTCGTCCAGCACCAGCAGGGCATCGGCGTCCTCCAGCAGCGCGACGGCGTCGCCCACCGGCTCGGTCGCGCCGAGCATCGCCAGCGGCGCCTCCATCACCGACTCGACGGCATCGGCGGGCCGGGCGTGGTGGGCGAACAGGGCATCGAGCAGGCCGCGTTCGCTGACCGAGCCGACCACCTCCGCGGCCATCACCGGCGGCTCGGCGCGAACCACGGGCATCTGCGAGACGCCGTACTCGCGCAGGATCTCGACCGCTTCGGCGATCGTCTCGCCGGGGTGGGTGTGCACCAGCGACGGCAGGTCCCCGGACTTCTCCCGGAGAACGTCCCCCACCACGCGTACGTCGTTGCCCGGCCGCGGTGCGAACCCGTAGCGGGTCAGCCACGCATCGCTGAACACCTTCGTGAGATAGCCCCGGCCGGAGTCGGGCAGCAGCACGACGATCACGGCATCGGGGTCGTCCAGCTCGTGCCCGAGCCGGATCGCGGCCGCGGCCGCCATCCCGGCCGAGCCGCCGACCAACAGCGCCTCCTCGCGGGCGAGCCGGCGGGTCATGGCGAAGGAGTCGGCGTCGGAGACCTCGATCACCCGGTCGCAGACCGACTTGTCGTAGTTGGCCGGCCAGAAGTCCTCCCCGACACCCTCGACCAGGTAGGGCCGGCCGTCCCCGCCGGAGTAGACCGAGCCGGACGGGTCGGCGCCGATCACCTGGACCCGGCCGCCGGAGACCTCCTTCAGGAACCGGCCGGTTCCGCTGATCGTCCCGCCGGTCCCGATCCCGGTGACGAAGTGGGTGATCCGGCCCTCGGTCTGCGCCCAGATCTCCGGCCCGGTCGACTCGTAGTGGCTGAGGGGATTGTTCGGATTGGAGTACTGGTCCGGCTTCCAGGCGCCGTCGATCTCGCGCACGAGCCGGTCGGAGGTGGAGTAGTAGGAGTCCGGGTGTTCCGGCTCGACGGCGGTCGGGCAGACGACGACCTCGGCACCGTACGCGGCCAGCACGTTGCGCTTGTCCTCGCTGACCTTGTCCGGGCAGACGAAGACGCACCGGTAGCCCCTCGCCTGCGCGACCATCGCCAGGCCGACGCCGGTGTTTCCGCTGGTCGGCTCCACGATCGTGCCGCCGGGCCTCAGCTTGCCCTCGCGTTCGGCCGCCTCGATCATCTTCACCGCGATCCGGTCCTTCACCGAGCCGCCGGGATTCAGATACTCCACCTTGGCCAGGATCAGCGGCTTCGCACCGTCGGTGGTCCGGGACAGCCTCAGCAGCGGGGTGTTCCCGACCAGATCGATCAGCGACTCGACGTATTCCACTCGCTCAGTATTGCCCCTCCTCGGTGACGCAAAACGGGCGCTCGAACGGCGATCCGGGCCGATTTCGCGGCCGGCAGCCGATCGAGCGCCCGAAATGCGACAGTCACCCCGTCGTGGTCGCCGGGCACCGCCACGAGACCCGGGCCGCGAGCACGCCGAGGGAGAGCACGGTGGCGCAGGCGCCCAGGCCGAAGCCCAGAAGGGCGGGCAGGATCGCATAGCCGTAGCTGTCCATCGGGCCGAGCCGGACGTAGGGCGTCGCCATCGCCAGGGCCGCGCCGAGCAGCCACCCGGCAGCCAGCACGACCAGGGGAAGCCGACCGACCAGCAGCCGCGCGGCCGGAACGGCCTGCAGCCCGAGAGCGAGAACGGCCACCAGGAGGGTCGGCAGTGGCCAGAACCAGCCGACCTCGCCCCAGGCCTGCCAGGCCACCCCGACCGCCGCGGGCAACGCGAGCACGAGCACGACCAGACGGCGCCGCACGCTGGCCGCCGAGACCAGGAACAGCGTGGTCGCGGCCAGGGCGATCCCGACGGCGGTCAGTGCACACCAGGTCTGGTAGAGCACCGGGCTCTCGGTCGGGTCGAACGCCATGGCCAGGTAGGTCAGCGCGACGGCCGGCCACCAGAGCGCGGCGATCGTCGCGATCCGACCGGACGCCCGGCCCCACGGGCCGCCCGCCGAGAGTCGGGCCGGCAGGCGGCACAGCCGGCGCGCCAGCGCCCGGGCCTCACCCAGGCGGTCGATCGCCTGGAACTCGGCCTGCACCCGGTCGAGACCGTGCTCGCACCCCCGCTCGACCGACTCGCGCAGATGGTCCTCGATCTCCGCCACGAGATCGTCGCGGTCCGGCCGCCCACCGAGCCGTCGGCGCAGCGCGGCGAGATAGTCGTCCAGCGGCTGGGCGGATGTCACGAGATGCTCGGCCACGGCACCTCCTCGAGCACGGCGCCGACGGCGGCGGAGAAACGCGTCCAGGTGCGTCTCTCCTCCGTCAGGGTGGTCATTCCGAGCGGCGTCAGGGCATAGGACTTGCGCCGTCGCCCGCTCGCCTCGGACCACGTGCCGGCGACCAGGCCGGCCCGCTCCAACCGGTGCAGCGCCGGATACAGCGTCCCCTCGGGCAGGTCGAGCGCGTCCCGGCTGGTGGCCCGAAGGTCCTCGATGATGGCGTAACCGTGCCGCGGCCGGCGGGCGAGCACCGACAGGATCAGCATGTCCAGGTGACCCTTGAGCATCTCCCCTCTCATACCTCGCAATGCTAGGCATCGGAACGCTAGGCGTCAATGGTCTCCCCCGTTGGCTCGCCGACCGAACCCGAACCTCACGGGAGAGAGGATGGTGCGGTGCCGACCGTCGAAGCGCAGCGCGTCGTCCCGGTTCCGCCGGAGGTGGCGTTCGCGATCTCGCAGACAACCGGGGTGACCCGGCTGCGCTGGGACCGGTTCATCGTCGAGCAGTACCACCTGGACGGCGCCACCGCCGCGGCGAAAGGGGTGCGAACCCGGACCCGGCAGCGGTTCGGCCTGACCATGGTCAGCCGTTACGTCTCGTTCCGGCCGCCGACGTCGGTCGGATTCGCGATGGAACGCGGGCCCTGGTTCTTCGCCAAGATGGGCGGCGGCTGGCGCTTCGAGCCGCTCGCCGGCGACCCGGGCCACACCCTGGCGACCTGGCGCTACAACTTCGGCTGCCGGCCGGCGTGGCTGGCGCCGCTGGCCGAGCGGATCGGCACCGTGCTGCTGCAGCGCGAGATCGAGCGCCGGATCGACGGCTTCGCCGCCGGTTGCTCCGATCCGCTGGTGCTGGCCGCCGTCGGCTCGGCCGCAGACAGCGAAGAGCCGCCCACCCCGGCGGGGTGAGCGGCTCTCTCGACGAGGCGAGTCGACTACCTGCGGAGGTAGGACAGGATCCGCAGGATCTCGACGTACAGCCAGACCATGGTCACGGTCAGTCCGAACGCGGCCCGCCACGACTCCTTGGCCGGGGCCCCGATGGCGATGCCCTGCTCGATGTAGTCGAAGTCCAGGATCAGGTTCAGCACCGCGAGAGTGACGCCGATGGCGGAGACCAGCAGCCCGAGCATGCCCATCCGCAGCCCGATGCCGGGGATGAACAGCGAGATGATGAAGTTGACGAACAGCGTGATCGCGTAGGCGATGGTCGCGATGATGACGATCTTGCGGAACTTCGACGTCACCTTGATCCGGAAGATCTTGTACGTCGCCAGCGTCACCCCGGCGGCCACGAACGTCCCGATCACGGCCTGGACCACGATGCCCGGATACCACTGCTCGAACAGCTTGCTGATCATGCCGATGAAGACGCCCTCGATCACGGCGTACAGGAACATCAGCGGCGGGGACACGTTCCGGCGGAACGAGACGAGCAGCACCGTGACGAAGCCGACCAGCGACGACAGGATCAGCGCGCCGTAGGTCAGCTGGACCGGGATCAGCCACCACGACAGCGCGGCCGAGATCACCAGCAGGCCCATCACGACAGCGGTCTTGGTGATCACGTCGTCCAGGGTCATCCGACCCTCGGTCTGCGCCGGCGCACCGAACGGTGCGTAACCGTACTGCTGGGCGTTCGGATCGGTCTGGCCGTAGGGATTCTGGGCGTAGGGATTCTGGCCGTACTGATTCTGACCGTACTGGGGTGCTGCGGGTGTGAACGCATCCTTCTTGGAGAGGATGGGGTTCGAACTGCGCAACATGGTGAATGTTCCTCCTGATGACGGGCACCCGGCGGTGCACCGGGTTCCATTCTACTGAACGTCGCGGAAGGCGCCTTTGTTTCGGCTGTGAGCCTGCCGGGTCAGGGCGAACTGGGCGGCGCCGAAGCCGAGGGCGGCGACCAGGCCGACGATCAGCGCCGGCAGCGTGTACGGCCCGATCGCCTGCCGGGTGGTGGCCACCACCGGGGTGAGCAGCGGGCCGAGGTCGCCGCTGCCGAGCCAGCCGGCCACTCGGCCGAGCAGCCACGGCGCGACCACGGCGAGCAGCGCCAGCGCGCCGCACGCGATGGCGAGCGTGCGCAGCGGCTTGGCCGAGGTCGCCACCGAGACCGCCAGCAGGACCAGCGCCGCCCAGCCGGCCCAGGTCTCGGCCAGCAGGGCAAGGTCGTAGCGCCGCTGCAGCGTGTCCAGCTGCTGGCCGGTCAGCAGCGGCACGCTGGCCGAGTGCTTGGTCACGGTCAGCCCGAGCGCCGCCGCAGACTTCTTGTCGAGGCTGATGCCGGCCGCCTTGAACACCGGCGCGAGATCCAGCCGGACGTCCTTCTTCGGCTCGAGTTTCGCGTCCAGCTGGGCGACCGCCGCGTTCCGGGCCGGCAGCACGACCGCGACCACGGCGTCGGTCAGCGGGCCGACCGCGCGGTCCGAGGCCAGCGCCTTGTGAAGAGCGGACAGCACCGGGTTGGCCCGCAGGTCGCGCCCGGACGCACCGCCGGCGGCGTCGACCGCGTCGGTGACCCAGTCGGCCACGGCCGATCGCACCGGCGGCGAGTCGAGCACGGCGCCGAGCGCGTGCACGAACTTCGCGTCGTCGTGCAGCAGCGTCATGGTGGTGAAGGCACTCCACCACAGCGAGGCGCAGAGCATGGCGAGCCCGAACGTCGTCGCCGACAGCCGAGCGCTCGTCCTCATGTCCGGCGCTGCCTCATGGTGACGATGATGGCAGCGATCGGAACGGCGCGGACCGGAACAGTGCCCCCGATGGGACTCGAACCCATACTCGAGCGGGTTTAAGCCGCCTGCCTCTGCCGATTGGGCTACGGGGGCGCGTACGTCCGCCCGATCCTAGTGCGCGCCCCGCCCCTCCGCCCTCCCCCGGAAACTGTGCGCGTCTTGCAGCGACACGCCGGGGCGGACTGCAAGAGCTGCACAGTTTCCGGTCTGGGTGGGACGGGATGACGGGGGGTCTCGGGAGGACGGGGGACGGCGGAAACGCGAGGGCGGGCGCTCAGCGGGCGGGCCTCGGCAGGCAGCTGCTCAGCGGGCGGGTTCGGGGGTCGGGCTGGGGGTGGAACCGCGGAGCCGCTCGAGGGTCTCGGTCGGGATCTCGCCGAGCCGGCCGGTCTCGATCCGGGCGGCGATCTCGACCGTTCCGTCGGTCTGGAAGTGCACGGGCTGGACCGAGGTGATCAGTCCGGTGGCGTTGTCGCGGAAGTAGAAGTAGCAGTCGGCGCGGACCAGCGGCGGTGAGAACGGCGTGCTGAACGAGGTGATCGTCGGCTGCTTGACCCCGCCGGCGGTCCCCTGCTGCATGCCGACGGTCCAGCTGCCGTCGGCGTGCTTGACCACATACGGCCCGGCCTGCGCGTGCATGTGCCCCCAGAGCACGAGCCGGGCCGGCAGGTCCGGCGTTGCCATGATCGGCGCCGACGCGGCCGGCTGGTGCACCATGATCACGTCGACCGGCGATGCGGTCGCCACGCTCACCAGCCGCTGCCCGAGCTGTTCCTCGGTCTCGGGCCGGGTCATCACCCGGTCGACGCTGAACGGGATGTTGTGCTCGGGATCGGTGTCGCCCAGCACCGTGATCCCGGCCTGCGCCACCTTGACCGGCTTGCCGTTCATCACGATCATGCCGGCGGCGCTCATCTGCTGCGCGGTGACCGCCGAGTCGTGATTCCCGGGCGAGACCAGCAGCGGGCGTCCACCGGCGATCCCCACCTCCCGGGTGATGCAGCCGCGTTCGGCCGCCGTGCCGTGCACGGTGTCGTCGCCGGAGCTGAGCACCACGCTCGGGTCGGTGACCGCGACCAACCGTTCCATCAGGGTCGTCGTCGCCTGGTTGCAGTGCAGGTCGCTGTAGCCGAACAGCATCGTCTCGCCGGCGAGCGGTTTCGGGATCCGGGTCAGTTGGGTGGACAGGCTGGCGGTGGCCGTGTCGACGTACGCCTGAACGCTGGCCAGCTGCCGTTCGCTGAGCAGCTCGACGCCGGAGATGCCCCGGGTGAGCAGGCTGGACAGCAACAGGTTGTCGACGCTCAGGTCCAGGTGGGCGCCGGCGACATTCACCTCGACCGGGATCCGCGGTGTCGGCGGGGCGGGGGTCGGCGCGAGCACCGAGCCCACCACGAGCACCGAGACGCCGGCCCAGATCATGATCACCCGGCGGCGGGAGATCTGCCGGACCAGCCCCGGCGCCAGCAACCGGCGGCGGAGCAGCCAGATCGCCACCGCGAGCATGATCACCAGCTCGGCCCGGGCCGTGTGCACGATCACGCTCTGCACGACCCGCTCGGTGATGCCGGTGATCACCTCCTCCGGATCGGCGTACAGGGCCGCGTACGCCGACAGGGTCTCGTCGCTGAACAGCGAGTTCCCGGCGACCGTTCCGCCGACCCCACCGATGGCGATCGTCACGCCGATCGGCGCGGCCGGGCTGGGCAGGTAGGCGTTGCCGAGCGGCCCGAGGTCGATCTCGACGCTGGCGGAGAAGTCCGTGGTGATCACCGCGCGATGCGGTCCCAGGTAGTCGTCCACCCGGGCGTGCGCGACGCCCCAGGCCAGGGCGAACGGGAGCGCGAGCACGGCGGCGAGCACGGTGAGACCGAGCGCCCTGAGCATCCGTCGCCGTGCGGCCGGACGGGTCGCCCGGTCGTGCGCGGCGACCCGCGCGGTGAGGAAGTGCCAGCCGCTGCGAGGGCGGCGAGGCTCTCGGCGGCTCATAGTCCCTCAACGCTACTCGGGACGCGATCTCAGCGCCGGACCCGCGACCGTTCCGCAGAGCTCAGTCGGGCGGCGGCCCGTCCGGACCGGCCAGATACACCTTGCGCGCGTGCAGCGCGTGCGCCCCGGCGACCCGGTCGATGAACAGATAGCCGTCGCAGTGGTCGATCTCGTGCTGCAGCGCTCGCGCCTCGAACGCGTCGGTGCTGAGCTCGACCGTCTCGCCGGTCAGCGGAAGCCGGCCGCGCAGGGTCAGCCGGCTCGCCCGCTTGACGTCGCCGGTCAGGTCGGGCACCGACATGCACCCTTCGCGGGCCTTGTCGTTCCGGCTCGACTCGATCACCACGGCATTAACCAGCACGATCAGGCCGTGACTGGTCCGGGTCTTCGGATGCGCGCTGACGTCCACGCAGAACGCCTTGCCCGTGACCCCGACCTGCGGTGCGGCGAGCCCGACGCAGCCCGGCGAGACTCGCATGGTCGCGACCAGGTCGGCGCACAGCTGGACCGTCTCCGGGTCGGTCGGGTCGAGGTCGGGACCGGGCCGGGAGAGCACCGGGTCGGGCGCGCGGACGACGTCTCGGACCCGCCCCGGCGGCAGCGGCGGTAGCTCCAGGGTCACAGCTCGTCGCGCTCCATCGGGCGCAGCCCGGCCTCCACGCCCAGGCCGGCGGCGACCTCGGCCAGGGTCGACTGCAACTCGGCCACCGCGACGTCGGTAGGCAGGTCGACCTCGGCGACCAGGACGTACAAGCCGGCGGCGAGCCGGGTGGTCAGGTCGGTGATGTTGCCGCCCGCGTCGGCCACCACCCCGGCGAGTTGGGCGACGATGCCGAGCCGGTCCGCGCCGTGCACGGTGACCAGGTACGGGCTGCCGGTGTGCACGTTCTCCGGCTCCGGCGGCATCTCTCGTACGCTCACGGTCAGCGAGCCGTCGGCCTCCAGCGGCGCCAGCGCGCTCGCTACCGCGCCGGCCGCGGCGTCGCCGGAGCAGATCAGGGTCATCGCGAAGTGGCCGCGGAGCAGCGTCATCGAGGAATCCTCGAGGTTCATCCCGGCCTCGGCCAGCACCTCGGCGGTCTGGGCGATGATGCCCGGGCGGTCGTGGCCGAGCACGGTGATGGCGAGGTAGGTCACCGAGGGATTCTGTCATCCCGCGCCGGGTGGGAGCTGCCGAGTCAACCGGCGTCGCTGACGATCTCCAGTGCCACCCCGTCGAGGATGTCGGCGACGCTCACCACCAGGCCCGTCGCGGCCAGCCGGCGCACGATCCGGTCCGCGATCAGCGCGCCCGCGGTGATCACGTCCGCGCGGCCGGGATGCATGCCGGGGACGGCCCGGATCTGCTCCGCCGATCGGGCAGCGAGACTCTTTGCCACGGCGTCCAGCGCGGCCCGGGAGATCACCGCGCCCGGCATCCGCGCCTGGTCCGCCGGCGCCGCACCGGCCAGCCAGGCCAGCGTCACGACGGTCCCGGCCACCCCGACCGCGCTGCGCACCCGGCCGAGCTCGAGCCCACAGTCGTCGAGCAGGCCGTCCACGAAGCCGGTGGCCGCCGCCAGCTCCGCCGCGGCCGGCGGGCTGCTCGGCAAGAACCGCTCGGTCAGCCGGACGGACCCCATCGGCAGCGACACCGATCCGGCGATCTCGCCGTCGCCGGTGCCGATCACCAGCTCCGTCGAGCCGCCGCCGATGTCCACGACCAGCACCGGCTCCTCGCCGAGCGCGTCCCGAACGGCTGCCGAGCCGAGCGCGCCGACATAGGACAGCCGCGCCTCCCGGACGCCGCTGATCACGTCGGGGACGACGCCGATCCGGTGCCGGACGCCGGCGAAGAAGGCGTCCCGGTTGGCGACGTCGCGCGCCGCCGAGGTCGCCACCATCCGGATCCGCCCGGATCCGACGCCATACGCCGCCAGCAGGTGCGCGTAGTCGTCGAGCACCGCGAACGTGCGGCTCAACGCCTCGTCCGCGAACCGTCCGGTGGCGTCGACGCCCTGGCCGAGCCGGACGATCTCCGTCCGCCGAACCCGCTCGATCAGCCCGCCGTCGGGCGCCGGGTCGGCGATCAGGATCCGCAGCGAGTTGGTGCCGCAGTCCACCGCGGCGACGGTCCGGTTCACGCTGGGCTCAGTCCACGAGGCAGGGCCGGCGCCAGAACTCCCCGAGCGCGTCCCGGGTCTCGTCCCCCAATGGGTTGACCCCCGGCCCGGCCGCCAGGGCGTGACCGAGCAGCGCGTGCAGGCACTTCACCCGCTCCGGCATCCCGCCGGCGGACACCCCGGCGATCTCGGGTACGTCCTCGCCGCCGAGCCGCTCCCGGTCGGCCAGGTAGGACTCGTGGGCCCGGCTGTAGCCGGCGGCGAGGTCGGCGTCGTCACCCAGCCGGTCGGTCATCGCCGCCATCGTCCCGCCGGCCTCCAGCGTGGAGCAGCCGGCGGTGGCCCGCGGACAGGTCAGGTAGTACGTCGTCGGGAACGGGGTGCCGTTGGGCAGCCGCGGCGCGGTCGCCACCACCCCGGGCCGGCCGCACGGGCAGCGCCACGCGATCCCGAGCACGCCGCGCGGAGGGCGCCCGAGCTGAGCGGCGATCGTCGCCTCGTCGGCGGCGGTCATCGGCTCGATCGTGCTCACCCGGCGTGTCCCTTTCGCCCCATCTCCGCGGAGTTGTCAGGTTCTCAGCGAGCTATAGCTCGCTGAGAACCTGACAACTCGGCGGAGGTCCGGGGGCCCACCCTACTGATCGGCGACCTCGTACGTCGCGACGACGATGCCGGTCGCCGTGGTCCGGCTCGAGGTCACCCGCAGCCGGGCGTGGGTGTCGCCGAACAGCCGGGCGCCGCGGCCGAGGACGACCGGCAGGATGGTCAGCACGTACGAGTCGACCAGGCCGGCCGCGGCCAGGTCCCGCAGCAGCACCCCGCTGCCGAGGACCACGAGGTCGCCCTCGCCGTCGGCCTTCAGCGCCGCCACCGCCTCGACCGCGTCGCCGGGCAGCAGGATCGAGTTCGGGTGCGGCAGCGGTTCGGACAGAGTGCGGGAGGCGACGTACTTCGGGGTGTTCCGCAGGATCTCGGTGAACGGATTGGGCTCGGCGGTGGTGAGCCAGTGCCCGACCAGCTGGAGGTACGTCCGTCGCCCGAACAGCATCGCGGTGCTCCGGCCGCCCTGCTGGTCCAGCGACGCGCGCGCCGCATCCGGGTCGGCGGCCATCAGCTCGGCCGCCCAGCCGCCGTACGGGAAGCCGTCCCGGGTGTCCTCCTCGGGCCCGGCCGGGGCCTGCATCACCCCGTCGAGCGAGATGTTCTCCACCGCCACGAGTCTGCGCATGCCACTACCGACTAGCGCGCCGCGACCAGCTCATCGGCGATCGCGCGCCCAATCTCCAACGACGCGGTGGCCGCCGGCGACGGCGCGTTCAGCACGTGGATCTGCCGCGGCCCGCGGACGTACAGGAAGTCCTCGACCAGCGACCCGTCGCGGCGCAGCGCCTGAGCCCGCACGCCGGCCGGGGCGGGCAGCAGGCTGTCGTCGGGGAGTGAGGGGACGAGCTCGCGCAGGCTGGCCAGGAAGCGGGCCCGGGACGCGGAGCGCAGGACCTCCTCCGCACCGGTCCGCCAATACCGCTTGCCGAGCTGCCAGAGCCCGGGCCAGCGCAGGTAGTCGGCGACGTCGCGCGGCCGGACGGTCCGCCAGCGATAGCCCTCGCGGGCCAGCGCGAGCACGGCGTTCGGGCCGGCGTGGACACCGCCGTGGATCATCCGGGTGAGGTGGACCCCGAGGAACGGCAGCGTCGGGTCCGGCACCGGATAGATCAGTCCGCGGACGCGATGCACCTGGTCAGGCCCGAGTTCGAAGTACTCACCCCGGAACGGCACGATCCGCACGTCGGGCTCCAGCCCGGCCAGCCGGGCCAGCCGGTCGGACTGCAGCCCGGCGCAGTTGACGAACTCCTCGGCCCGGTGCTCGCCCTCGGTGGTGCCGATCACGACACCGGTCGGGTCCGCGGCGATGCCGGTGATCGGTGCGCCCAGCCGCACCTCCCCGTCGTGCTCGCGGATCTGCCGGACCAGGACGTCGCAGACCGCGCGGTAGTCCACGATGCCGGTGGACTCGACTCGGAGCGCGGCGACGCACCGGACGTACGGCTCGAACTCGGCCGCCTCGGCCGGGTCGACGATCCGGACGGGTACGCCGTTGGCCCGGCCGCGTTCGCACAGCTTCTGCAGGGCGGGACGCTGGTCCTCCCGGGTCGCGACCACCAGCTTGCCGCAGATGTCGACCGGCACCCCGTGCTCGGCGGCGAAGTCCCGCATCGATCGCGCGCCGGCGGTGCCGAGCCGGGCCTTCAGGCTGCCCGGTGCGTAATAGAGCCCCGAGTGGATGACGCCGGAGTTGCGACCGGTCTGGTGGGCCGCGATCACCGTCTCCTTCTCCAGCACGGTGACCCGGTTGCCGCGCCGGGCCAACTCGGCGGCCGTCGCCAGGCCGACGATGCCGGCGCCGGCGACGATGACGCGATTGCTCATCGCGATGCTGCTCCTCTGGGTGGCGAGTCTGGAGGACCAGTGGACCACGGACCGCCGGTACGCGGGTGCGGTTTCGCAGATGGTAGAGAGGACGGCGAACCGCCCGGTCGCCGAGCGGAGCGGAGGTCGAGCAGGATGCGGGTGCTGGTGCTGTCGGGCGCGGGTCGCTACGCCGACCCCTGGCACGACTTCGCCGCGACATCCGCCGCGCTGGCCGGCGTCCTCGCCGCCGGCGGCCGCGAGGTGTCGATCGAGGACGACGTCGAGCGCGGCCTGGCGGACCTGGCGGCGACGGACCTGCTGGTGGTCAACGTGGGCAACCCGACCGACGGTGCACCCGCGCCGGCGTCGGCGGCGGCGATCGCCGGACTGCGGACGTACGTCGGGCGCGGCGGTCCGGTGCTGGCGGTCCATACGGCGGCGACCACCTTCACCACCGAGCCGGACTGGTCGCCGGCGATCGGCGGCCGATGGGTCCGCGGCACCACGATGCACCCACCGTTCGGGCCGGCTCTGGTCCGAACCGTGGCACCGCAACATCCGGTGGCCGCCGGAGTCGGCGACCTCGAGCTCGACGACGAGCGGTACAGCTATCTGGCGACCGAACCCGGCGTCTCGGTGCTGTACGAGCACGAGCACGACGGCCGGTCGCACCCGGTGATCTGGGCGCTGGAGACCGCGGGCGGCCGGCGCGCGGTCTACGACGGGCTCGGCCACACGGCCGCGACGTACGAGCACGCGGGCCATCGTCGGCTGCTCCGCCAGGCCGCCGGTTGGCTCCTCCGCGACTCCTGACTCGCGCTCGCCCGACCCCGCTTCCCCACCGACCCCGCTTCCCCACCGACCCCGCTTCCCCACCGACCGCTTCCCCACCCGGAAAGTGTGCAGATCTCGCAGGTCTGAAACGATTCACGCTGCCGCTTCCGCACACTTTCGCGTCCTCGGGCGGGTCGCGGCGGTTGGGCGGAAGCGGGTCGCGTCCTCGGGCGGGTCGCCGGCCGCGGCGATTGTCGGCGGCGTCGCCTACGCTCAGACCTCGTGACGGCGACCACCAGCAGCGACCTGCAGCTAGGCCGGCTGCGGCACCGCACCCTCGGCATGCTGGCGGCCGGCCAGATCCTCGGTGGCCTGGGCACCGGAGCCGCTCTCTCGGTCGGCGCGCTCGCCGCGAGCGACCTGGCCGGCGAGTCGTGGTCCGGAATGGCCGCCACGATGAGCACCCTCGGGGCCGCGCTGCTGGCCGTGCCGCTGGCCAGGCTGGCCGACCGCCGCGGCCGGCGCATCTCGCTCAGCACCGCCGCCCTGATCGCGGCCGCCGGCCTGGGGCTCTGCATCGTCGGGATCACCGTCGGCCAGGTGCTGCTGCTGTTCCTCGGCCTGGCGGCGGCCGGCGCCGCGACGGCGGCCGCGCTGCAGTCCCGGTTCGCCGCGACCGACCTGGCCGAGCCGGCCACCCGCGGTCGGGACCTGTCGCTGGTGGTCTGGTCGACCACCATCGGCTCGGTGATCGGCCCGAACCTGGCCGAGCCCGGCGCCCGGTTCGGTCAGGCGCTCGGCCTGCCGGGGCTGGCCGGCGTCTTCGTGATCGCGGTGATCGCGCAACTGCTGGCCTCGGCCTCGTACGCCGCCTTCCTCCGGCCCGACCCGCTGCTGGTCAGCCGGGAGCTGCGGCTCGGCCTGGTCACCGAGACGCCGAGCACCGACGGGGAGGTCGAGCTCGAACCGGCCGGCCGTCCGGGCCTGGTCCGGCTCGCCATCGTGGCGGTCGCGCTCAGCCACGCGACGATGGTCGCCCTGATGGCGATGACCCCTGTCCACCTCGTGCAGGGCGGCGCCACGCTCTCCGTCGTCGGGCTGACGCTGAGTCTGCACATCGCGGGCATGTTCGCGCTCTCGCCGGTCTTCGGCATCCTGTCCGACCGGCTGGGGCGGATCCCGACCATCCTGATCGGGCAGGCCCTGCTGCTCGGGGCGGCGCTGGTCACCGCTCTCGGCGCCGGCATGCACGAGGCGGTGATGACCGGTCTGATCCTGCTCGGCCTGGGCTGGAGCGCGTCGACGGTCGCCGGGTCCGCGCTGCTCAGCGACGCCGCGCCGGCCGCCGACCGGGTGCGGCTCCAGGGGCGCAGCGACATGACGATGAACTTCGCCGGCGCGGCCGGCGGCGCGCTCGCCGGGCCGATTCTTGCGCTGATCGGATACCACGGGCTCGCCCTGGCCCTGCTGATCCCGGTCGCGGTGGTTACGGCCGGCTGCCTCGCCGGTCTCCGCCGCGTAGCGGCCGGCCGCTGACCGCGCCTCTGCGCGCCGACCCGGCGGCCGGTGTCGACGACCGTTGCTCCCTCGTCGAGCCGGAATGATCATGCCCAGCGGCAGGCGGGAGACTCCGTGGCGACGAGGGAGCATGCGTCGTCGGCGGCCGGCCGGCCGGATGGCGACCAGGAACCGCCAGATCACGACCGTCGGGGAACGGGCGAGGCCGGCGCGCCGAGAGGGCCGCGCGACCCGGGTCAGCCGCCGGGCTTGGTCTGCACCGTGACGGTCGGGGGGCCACTCTTCTCGACCGGGGCGGGCTGGTCGGCGGACTTGACCGATTGCTCCAGCTTCGTCCACCAGGCGGTCTTGCTCGGCGGCGCGACGCCGGACGAGCCGCCCTCGATCTCCTCGCCACCGCCGACCGGATTTCCGTTCGCGTCGACGACGCGATAGCCGATCTCGCCCGGGACGACCCAACCCAGACGCTCCCGCGCCTGGGCCCGGACATAGTCCGGGTTGTCCCAGCGCGCCCGTTCGGCCTGCAGGTCCTCGATCGCCTGCTGCCGCTGAGCGATCTCGACCTTGGTCGCGGCGATCTCATGGGCCTGGGCGAAATACACCCGCAGGCTGGAGGCGTACGAGATCACCAGCACCAGGATCACCACGGCGAGCGCGATCGCGCGCCCGGTCAGGTTGGCCCGCGGGACCCGCGGCGCCTTCCGCTTCTTCGCTGCCGCCGCGCTCGGCTCGCCCGCGCTCGGCACGGACGACGTCGCCGCCGACGCATTGGCGGCGTTGCCGGCCGCGGACGCCGGCCCGGCCGAGCGCCCGCGAGCGCCCGACCTACCGGCCTGGCCCGGGCTTGCCGCCGGATCCTTCGGCACCGATCCGGCCGCCGACGTACGACCGGGCTGACCCGGCGCGGCGGGGTGCCGGGCGGACTGGCCGTGGGCGCGCGCCCGCCCCCGTCCGGGTCCTGCTCCCGGACGGGCGGTCGGCCGCGGGCCTCCCGGCACGCTCAGCCCTGGAACCGCGGGAACGCAGCCGCGCCGGCGTACTCCGCGGCGTCGTCCAGGTCCTCCTCGATCCGCAGCAGCTGGTTGTACTTCGCGACCCGGTCGGTGCGGGCCGGGGCACCGGACTTGATCTGGCCACAGTTGGTCGCGACCGCGAGGTCGGCGATCGTGGTGTCCTCGGTCTCGCCGGAGCGGTGGCTCATCATGCAGGCGAAACCGGCCCGCTGGGCCATGGTCACCGCGTCCAGGGTCTCGGTCAGCGACCCGATCTGGTTCACCTTGACCAGCAGGGCGCTCGCGGCCTTCTCGGTGATCCCGCGCTGCAGCCGCTCCACGTTGGTGACGAACAGGTCGTCGCCGACCACCTGGATCTTTTCGCCGATCTTGCCGACCAGGGAGCTCCAGCCCGCCCAGTCGTCCTCCGCCAGCGGGTCCTCGATCGACACGATCGGGAACGCGTCGATCCACTGGGTGTAGATGTCGGTCATCTCGTCGGCCGACAGCTCCCGGCCCTCGAAGCGATAGATGCCCTTGTCCGCGTCGAAGAACTCGGTGCTCGCCACGTCCAGGGCGAGCGCGATGTCACTGCCCAGCTTGAGCCCGGCCGCGTCCACGGCCTTGGCGATCAGCTCCAGCGCCGCCACGTTGGCCGGCAGGTTCGGGGCGAAGCCGCCCTCGTCGCCGAGACCGGTCGACAGGCCCTCCTTCTTCAGCACCGACTTCAGTGCGTGGTAGACCCCGGCGCCGTACTCCAGCGCCTCGCGGAACGTGGACGCGCCGATCGGCGCGATCATGAACTCCTGCACGTCCACGTCGGAGTCGGCGTGCGCGCCGCCGTTGACGATGTTCATCATCGGCACCGGGAGGACATGCGCGTTGGGTCCGCCGACATAGCGGTAGAGCGGCAGGTCGGCGGAGTTGGCGGCGGCGTGCGCGACGGCGAGGGAGACGCCGAGGATCGCGTTCGCGCCGATCTTGGCCTTGTTCGGGGTGCCGTCCAGGTCGAGCATCGCCTGGTCGACCAGCCGCTGCTCGCTCGCGTCGTAGCCGATCACCTCGGGCCCGAGCTGGTCGATCACGCCGAGCACGGCCTTCTCCACGCCCTTGCCGCCGTACCGCTTCGCGCCGTCGCGGAGCTCCACTGCCTCGAACGCACCGGTGGACGCGCCGGACGGGACCGCCGCGCGGCCCTCGGAGCCGTCGTCGAGGATGACCTCGACCTCGACGGTGGGGTTGCCGCGCGAATCCAGGATCTCCCGGGCGCCGACGAACTCGATACTGGCCACGAGCATGTGCCTTTCGCAAATGGCGCCGGGATCCTCCCGAGCGCCGCTGAGTGTTGCCGGCGTCAGCCTATCGGCGCGAGGTGGCCAGCCCCCACAGGCCGTCCGGGTGCGTCACGAAGTGGTCACGCACTGATCACCGGTGCTGCGATGACGCAAAATCGCCGCTCGATCCCGGATCAGCCCCCGAATCGGCGGATTCGGCCGATCGAGCGGTAGGAACGCGTCAGGTTGGGCGCCGCCGGCCGTTCCAGGCAGCGGCCACGTTCACGCCGACGATCCCGGCCCAGCCGATCAGCACGCCGAGCGCCCCCGGGTCGACGTTCAGCGCGGCGATGGCGGTGATCGGTACGCCGGCGCCGAGGGAGACGATGCCCAGCGCGAACCGCTGGTTGCGCCGGAGCCGCTCGTCCCCGGACTCCGCCAGCTGCCGGTCCGACTGGGCTCGCAGCTCCGCCGTGCGGTACGCCACCAGCTGCTCGACCTTGTCGGCCAGCCCGGCGGCGACCGCGTCGTCGTAGTCCGGGCCGAGCTCACGCCGCGCCTGGACGGCGGCATCGGCCTCGCGGCGGAGATCTGCCGAGCCGGGCGTGCGTTGGCTCGGGGAGAACGGGTACGTCGGCTGGCTCACGCCAGGCACGCTACGTCGCGACACCCCGGTCGGTCCTCAGGGATCACCCTGGCTGATCCGCCGATTCGGCCGCCCGGACCCGACCCTCCAGCCCCCGGACCGCGTCTCGAAGCGCCTGGTCGGGGTCGATCCCGCGCGCCTGGGCGCGGGCGACCAGGGCGAGCAGCTCCGTACCGACCTCGGCTTCGCCGATCGGCTCCTCCGCCAGCGCGACCGGCACCCGCCGCGACCGCGCCCGCGCGATGATCTTGTTCGCCCGGGCCAGGCTGGACAGCTGCTCGGGAATCCCCTGCAGCACCGAGGTACGGCCCTTCTCCCGAGCCTTGCGCTGCTCCCAGCTGCCGTGCAGGTCGGCCGGCGCGTCCTCGGTCGCGAACACGTACGGATGGCGGGCGATCAGCTTGTCGGCGATGCCGGCGGCGATGTCGTCCAGGTCGAACCCGGGATCGGACTCGGCCGCGATCTCGGCGTGGAAGACGACCTGGAGCAGCAGGTCGCCGAGCTCCTCGCGCAGGTGGCCGGCGTCGCCGGACTCGATCGCCTCGACCGTCTCCCCGGTCTCCTCGATCAGGTATTGCACCAGGGACCGGTGAGTCTGCCGGGCGTCCCAGGGGCAGCCGTCGCGCAGCGTGGACATCACCTCGGCCAGCCGGACGACCTCCGGCAGCTGCCGCGCCGGGACCGGGCTCATCCGCCCGCGGCAGGTGCGGGCGTCGACAGCGAGCCGGTGCTGCCGTCGACGATGGTGCGATCCTCCGGGTTCAGCTGGCCGTAGCGCGGGTTCAGCTCCACCGGCGTCGACTGCACCGCCTTGAGATAGGCGTCGCTGCCCACCTTGGCCGGCACGAGCTGAGCGTCCGCCACGTCGTAGGCGACCGCCTTCGCGTCCGGGATGTTCAGCAGCGGCGCGAGGTTGGAGCCCTTCAGCAGCTTGTCCCGGTCGGCGTCGGTGATGGTGATGTTGTTCGCTGCGGCCACCTGCTGCGCGATCTCACCGTGGATCAGCGCGTTGACCACCGCCGACTCCTGGACGCTCTGGCCGGGCTGGAGCGTCTGCGAGATGCCGGACACCGCGGTGTCGAGCTCGGATTGGGTGACCCGGCCGTCGCTGCCGACGTACGCCACCACGCTCGGGTTCGCCCGCGCGCAGGCCGACGTGGCCAGCACGGCCAGGATCGCGCCGGTCGCCATCAGCCGCCGGCGGCCCGGTCCGATCGACCAGGCTCCGAACCGTCCCATCTGCCACCCCTCGCTCGCTGAACTCGCCCCCGCGATAGTACGTGAGCCCGCGGCGCCCGAGCGGCCACCCGCCCGGGCACCTGTCGATCCGCTGAGGGCTCGCCGGATTCGCTTCCGGTTGCCCGTGGCGTTCGCCGAGCCTGGGGGCATGGCAGACCTCAGCGAGCCGGCGGTGGTACGTCGGCTGGTCGACCGGCTGGGCTTCTCCGCCGGCGGCGGCGCGCTGGCCGCCGCACAGCGCCGCGGTTTCGACGCGATCGCCGTCTCGCTGCTGCACCCGAGCGGCGCCGATGCCGGGGTCGCGGCCACGCCCGCGCCGGACGTACCGCTGCTGCCGCGGCCGGCGAAGGGTGCCGGCGGACGGCCCGACGCCGCGGCACTGAAGGCGTGGCGGAAGGAGCTCCGGGAGCAGCAGGCGACGCTGGCGATCTGGTGGCTCGATCGCCTGGTGGCGGCCGCCCAGCCGACCCGGGAACGGCTGACCTGGTTCTGGCACGGGCACTTCGCGACCAGCGTGCAGAAGGTCAGAAGCGCGAGCCTGATGCTCGGCCAGAACGAGACGATGCGCCGGCTCGGCGCGGGCGACTTCGGCACGCTCGCCCACGCGATGATCGTCGACCCGGCCATGCTGATCTGGTTGGACGGCAACGACAACACCGCGGCGGCGCCGAACGAGAACCTCGCCCGCGAGTACATGGAGCTGTTCGGTCTCGGCCACGGCAACTACACCGAGGGCGACGTCCGGGAGGCGGCCCGGGCGCTGACCGGCTGGAAGGTCGATCGCGCGACCGGCACCGCGCGGCTCCGTCCACGGCTGCACGACGACGGCGCGAAGACCGTGCTCGGTACCACCGCCGATCTGGACGCGGACGGCTTCGTGACCGTCGTGCTTGACCGGCCGGCGAGCGCGGAGTTCGTCGCGTCCCGGTTGTGGGCCCGGCTGGTGTCGGCGGACACCCCGCCGAGTCCGGACCTGCGCGACACGTTGCTGAGCGCGTACGGCCCGGGCCGGGATGTCACCGCGCTGCTGGCCGCGATGGTCGCGAGCGAGCCGTTCCGGGCGACCGGGACGAGCCTGGTCAAGCAGCCGGTGGAGTGGCTGGTCGGGCTGTGCCGGTCGCTGGGCGTCCGCCCGTCGGCGCTGGCCGCCGGGCAGCGCAAGCGGTTGCTGGCCGGGCTGCGCGGCATGGGCCAGCTGCCGTTCCGGCCGCCCAGCGTCGGCGGCTGGCCGGCCGCCGGCGGCTGGCTGACCACCGCGGCCGCCCTGGCCCGGATGAACACCGCCAGGCTGGTGGTCGCCGCCGCCGATCCGGTCGGGCTGGCCGGCTCCTCGGCCAAGACCCGGGCCGACGACGTACGCCGGTTGCTGGGCGTGGACCGCTTCTCGAGCCGGACGGCGAACGCGATCGCCCAGGTCGCCGACCAGCCGGCCGCCGCGGTAGCGATCGGCGCCGTGTCGCCGGAGTACACGGTCTCGGCCTGAGCACCGACGAGCAGGGGTGATGATCATGAACGAGCCGCTGTCCAGCCGGGTCAGCCCGCTGACCCGGCGCCGCTTCCTGGCGTTCAGCGGGGTGGCCGCCGCGGGCGCGCTGGCCGTCGGCGCGACCCGGGTGCGCTGGTCCGACCTGCTCACCGCGGCCGCGCAGACCCCGCTCGACCCCGCCGCCGGCGTGCTGGTGATGGTCACGCTGTACGGCGGCAACGACGGGCTGAACACGGTGGTGCCGGCCGGCGACCCGGCGTACGCGTCGGCCCGGGCCGAGCTGGCCTATGCCGAGTCCGACGTGCTGGATCTCGGCGAAGGCCTCGGGCTGAATCCCGGGCTGGCCGGGCTGCACGAGCTGTGGGCCGGCAAGGAGCTCGCCGTGCTGCGCGGCGTCGGCTACCCCGATCCCGACCGGAGCCACTTCCGCTCGATGGCGATCTGGCAGACGGCCTCCCCGCAGACGGCGGCGACCACGGGCTGGCTCGGCCGCTGGCTGGACGCCGGCGGGGACGATCCGCTGCGCGCGGTGTCGCTGGACGCGCTGATCCCGCCGATGCTGGCCGGCGCGAAGACCGCCGCCGCGTCCTTCCCGGTCAGCGGGCTGCGGCTGCCCAAGGACGCGCTCGGTCGATCGATGGCGTTGCTCGGTGGGGCGGCCGCGAGCGACGGAGTGTGGCAGGCGCGGGTGGCGAAGTCCGTCGCCGACCTGCAGCAGGCGGCCCGGGTGCTCGGGCCGGCGGCCGGGGGGACCGCCGGTCCGACGAACTCGCCCGTGCCGAGCCCGTCCGCGGGGGGCGCCGACGCCGATCCCGACGAGCAGTCGAAGGGTGCGTCGGCGGGCGGACAGGGGGAGCTGGCCGCCCAGCTCGAGACGGTCGCGAGCCTGATCGAGCTGGGCGTGCCGACCCGGGTGTACTCGGTGTCGTTGGGCGGCTTCGACACCCACTCCGACGAGCGGGCGACCCAGCAGCGGCTGCTGACCGAGTTGGACGGCGCGCTGAGCGGGTTCTACCGCCGGCTCCAGGGCAGCGACCGCGGCCGGCAGGTGGTGACCGCGGTGTACTCGGAGTTCGGCCGGCGGGTCAGGGCGAACTCCGGCGACGGCACCGACCACGGCACGGCCGGTCCGATGTTCGTGCTCGGCCGCGGGGTCTCCGGTGGCTTCTACGGCGCCGAGCCGAGCCTGACCGACCTGGACGACGGTGACCTGAAGGCCGGGCTCGACTTCCGCTCGGTCTACGCGACGCTGCTGGCGCAGGTGCTCGGCAGCGAGCCGGAGCCGCTGCTCGGCGGCTGGGACCGGCGGGTGGACGGCCTGCTGAGCTGACTCGACCCGACACCTGCTGGGCGGCCTCGACCCGAAAACCCGCCCCTCGTCGATGCCCGGCCCGTCGCCGCAGGCGTGAGCTGGTGAGCGAACCGCCCGCGAGGTGCGGATTCTCGGGTTCGCGGCGATCAGCCGTTGCGAGGCAGGCTCAGCCGGAACAGCGCTCCCCAGCCCGGCGGCGGCTCCAGGCAGACCAGGTCGCCGCCGTGAGCCCGGGCGTAGCCACGAGCGATCGCCAGCCCGAGACCGGATCCGCCGGCGAAGTCCCCGCGGGAGCCGTCGAGCCGGACCAGACGGTCGAAGATCCGCTCCCGCTCGGCCGGCGGCACGCCGGGACCGGAGTCGACCACGTCGACGTGCGCCCAGCTCGAGTCGGCCGTGACAGCGATCGAGATCCGGCCGGCCGGCCCCGCCGCGCGCAGCGCGTTGTCCAGCAGGTTGCGCAACACTCCCCCGATCCGGTCCGGGTCACAGCCGACGACCACGTCGCCGGGCTGCATGTCCCCGGGCGGGATGTCTCCGGTTTTGACGTCCCCGTGCAGGGTGACGCTCGCCTGCGGGAACAGCAGCCGCGCTCGCTCCGCCTCGGCGGCGGCCAGTCCACCGAGCGAGGTCGGCGTCGACTCCAGCCGCAGGCCGGCGTCGAGCCGGGCCGTGGTGAGCAGGTCGGAGATCAGCGTCCCGGCCCGTCGGGCCTCCCGGATCAGCAGCACCTCCAGCTGCTCGCGCTGGGCCGGCTCCATTGTGGAGCCGTCGTGCAGCAGAGTCTCCGCGGCTGCCTGGATCCCCGCGACCGGCGTTCGCAGCTCGTGCGCGGCGTCGGCCAGGAACCGACGGCTGCTCTCCTCGGCCTGCCTCGCCCGGGCCTCGGCGCCCTCCAGCTCGTCCAGCATCTCGTCCAGCGCCTGCGCGGTCTGGCCGATCTCGGTATCGGTCCGCTCCGGCCTCAGCCGGCCGCCACGTTGCCCGCTGGTGATGCTGCGCGCCAGGCCGGCCACGTCGTCCAGGGGTCGCAGCGCGATCCGCACGACGAGCACCACCAGCGCGGCGCTGACGGCCAGCGCGACCAGCGAGCCGAGGACCAGCACCCGACCCAGCCGCTGCTGCGCGCCGCGGACCAGTCCGATGTCGACGCTGACCGTGAGCCGGCTGCCGTCCACCCGTCCCTGACCGTTCGGCCCGGTGTTCAGGGTGGCGCTGGCCGAGCGCACCTCGCCGCCGGCCGGTCCGGCCGTGAACACGGACCCGTTGGCCAGCACCAGCTGGGCCGAGACGCTGGTCGTGCTGACCCGGTTGACGATCTGTTGTGGCCCGACGCCGGTGCGGGCGAGCTGCCGGCCGAGCTGAAGGCGGCCGGCAAGCAGCGCATCGAGGTTACGCTCCGACTGGGCGACGAAGATCGCGTTGACGGCGACGCAGAGCAGGGCGAGCACCACCGCGAGGCCGGCGATGACGCCGAGGGCGACCCGGGTGCGGACCGAGGCGGCGGCGAGCCGGTGGTTCCTCACGCGACCCCGAGCCGGTAGCCGCGACCGCGCACCGTATGCAGCAGCCGGCTCCGCCCGCCGGCCTCCAACTTGCGCCGCAGCGAGGACACGTATACCTCCACGACGTTGTCGTCGAAGCCGTCGTAGCCCCACACCGCGGTCAGGATCTGGGTCTTGCTGACCACCTGCTCGCGGTGCGCGGCGAGATAGCCGAGCACCCGCCGCTCGGTCTCGGTCAGCTCGATCTCGGTGTCGTCGCGGCGGACCCGGCCGGCGTCGGGGGTCAGCTCGAGGTCGCCGACGCTCAGCATCACGCCGCCGGGCCGGGTCCGGCGCAAGACCGCGTCCACCCGGGCCAGCAGCTCCGCCATCGCGAACGGCTTGACCAGGTAGTCGTCCGCTCCCCGGGTGAGCCCGTGCACCCGGTCGGCGGTGGTGTCACGCGCGGTCAGCATGATCACCGCCGCCGTGCTGCTCTGCCGGACGACCTCGAGCAGCCGGAAGCCGTCGCGGCCCGGCAGCATCACGTCGAGCAGGACCAGGTCCGGAAGGGCCGAACCCAGTTCGGCCTCCAGCCGCTCACCGTCGGGCAGGGCGGTCACCAGCAGGCCGTGGGCGCGCAGAGCGGTCGCCACGGCCAGCCGAATGGTCTCGGCGTCCTCGACGATCATGACCCGGCTCGCCGGCATGGCCCCATTGTCGCCTCGCGCTTCGACCGCGTCTGGCGGCGGGCCGGCGACCGTCAGCAGGTCCTCAGGGTCGAGCGCGATCGCGGGCCCGATGCGTCGATCCGGTCAGCCCGGACGGCGGGCGCCGGCGTACGGCATGTAGCTGATCTTGGTGTATTCCACCTTCTTGCCCGGCCGTGGCGCGTGGATGATCATGCCCTGACCCGCGTACAGGCCGACGTGGCTCGGACTCGGGCCGTAGAAGAAGACCAGGTCGCCGAGCCTCAGGTCGGCCTTGGCGACCTTGCTGCCGAACTTGTACTGGGTGGTGGTCACCCGCGGGATGGAAACTCCGGCAGACGCCCAGGCGGCCTGGGCCAGGCCGGAGCAGTCGTACGCGTTCGGTCCCTCAGCGCCGTACTTGTACGGCTTGCCCAACTGGGCGCGGGCGAAGGCGAGCGCACGCTCGCCGCGGTTGCTCGGGGTCGGCGTGGCCGCCGGCGGCCGCGTGCTCCCGGTGGATCGGGCCAGATACTTCAGCGACACCCAGCGCAGCGATCCGCCGTAGCGAAACTGCGCGAACCCGCTCTTGAACGTGCCCGTGATCGTGACGCCGCTGCCCTCGGCCAGCGACCCGACGATGGCGTACGTCGTCCCCGGACCGCTGCGGACGTTGAGATTCTCGGTAGTGATCTTGGTGCCGGTGACGGTGATCTTGGTCGGCCCGGCAGGCAGGTTCTTGCCGGTCCGGTTCAGGTAGGCGCCGTACATGTACGCGGTGCCGCGGTTGAAACGCACCTTCACCCAGCCGGTGGAGGCGGTGCCGGTGACGCTGATCCGCTGACCGCGAACGAGGCCGCCGACGATCTTGGCGCCGGTGCCCGGACCGGAGCGGATGTTCACCGTGGTGGTCGCGACGCCGGTCGTCGTTGCGGCCTCGGCGGGAGCCACCGCGGCACCGGCGACGAGGGCCAGACCACCCAGCACGGCCAGACCTGACAGCAGTCCCCACCGGCCGCGTGCGCTCATCCGGGCCTCCAGCCACTCAGGTCACATTGATCACTCAAACCTCAGGAACATTCAGGACCCTAACGACGCCACATGCGTCACCGCAAGGGTTTGAGTGACCTTTTCGTGACATCCGCAACCCGACACGCCGAGCCACCCCGATTTGTTGTGCTTCCGATGAGCATCCGTGACGCTCGCCCCCGGCCCCGCCCGACCGCATCACCGCCAATCTTCGGATCCCCTGTGACACCTCGGATCCGCTACAGAGGATCCGGAGCAGCACAGAGGATCCGAAGATCAGTAGGGGCGGGGGAAGGGAGCCGGGCGGGCACCACTGCCGCGGCGCGCCGGCGCTCTCGCCCAGCCCGCCGGGGCCGCCCCGCCCACTTCCCCACCGCGGAAACTGTGCACCTCCGGCAGGACTGAAGCGTTACAAACTGCGAGAACTGCACAGTTTCCGCGCGGGGTGACGGACCGGGACGCGACCGGCGAGGGCGAGCCGGGAGGCGTCGATCAGGAGAGGAAGACGGCGTTCACCACGGCGGCGCACCACTCGAGCAGCTCGGCGTCGCGGGGCGGCGGACCGCCGATCGTGGCGGCACGCGGGCGGGGGACGAGGATGTGCTTGGCGACGTCCTTGACCACAGCCCCCGGATAGAGCCGCTTCAGCCGGAGCTGACGTGACTCCAGCAGTTCGGCCGGCCCGAACCGGATGAAGTTGCCCTGGGAGACGATCTCGGCCAGCCCGGCCGAGCGGGCGAGCACCCGGAACCGGGCGACCTCGAGCAGGGTCGTGACCTCGGCCGGCATCGGACCGTAGCGGTCCACCAGCTCCTCGGCCACCGCCGCGAGATCGGCGTCGCTGCGTACCTCGGCCAGCCGCTTGTACATCTCCAGCCGCAGCCGTTCCGACTCGACATAGTCGCTCGGCAGGTGGGCGTCGATCGGCAGCTCGATCCGGACCTCGGCCTCGGGCTCGGTGTCGTCGCCGCGGAACTCCGCGACCGCCTCCCCCACCAACCGGATATAGAGATCGAAGCCGACATCGGCGATGTGCCCGGACTGCTCGCCACCGAGCAGGTTGCCGGCGCCGCGGATCTCCAGGTCCTTCATCGCGACGGCCATGCCGGCCCCGAGATCGGTATGCGCGGCGATGGTGGCGAGCCGATCATGGGCGGTCTCGGTCAGCGGCTTGTCCGGCGGGTAGAGGAAGTATGCGTAGCCGCGCTCGCGGCCGCGTCCCACCCGGCCGCGCAGCTGGTGCAGCTGGGACAGACCCATCAGGTCGGCCCGCTCGACCAGCAGGGTGTTCGCGGTCGAGATGTCCAAGCCTGCTTCGACGATCGTGGTGCAGACCAGGACGTCGGCGCGGCGTTCCCAGAAGTCGACCATCACCTGTTCCAGCCGCTGCTCACTCATCTGGCCGTGCGCGGCGACCACCCGCGCCTCGGGCACCAGCTCGCCGATCCGCTTCGCGACCTTGTCGATGCTCTGCACCCGGTTGTGGATGTAGAACACCTGGCCCTCCCGGAGCAGCTCGCGCCGGATGGCGGCGACCACCTGCCCCTCGTCGTACGGCCCCGCGAACGTCAGCACCGGGTGCCGCTCCTCCGGCGGCGTGGTGATGGTGCTCATCTCCCGGATGCCGGTGATCGCCATCTCCAGCGTGCGTGGGATCGGCGTCGCCGACATGGCCAGCACGTCCACCGCCGTGCGCAGCCGTTTCAGCTGCTCCTTGTGCTCGACGCCGAACCGCTGCTCCTCGTCGATGATCACCAGGCCGAGATCCTTGAAGGCCACTTCCCTGCCCAGCAAGCGATGCGTGCCGACGACGACGTCCACCTTGCCGTCGACCAACCCCTCCATCGTCGCCTTGATCTCGCCGTCGGTCTGGAACCTGGACATCGGCGCGACGTTCACCGGGAAGCCGGCATAGCGATCGGCGAACGTCGCGTGATGCTGCTGCACCAGCAAGGTGGTCGGCACCAGCACGGCGACCTGCTTGCCGTCTTGGACCGCCTTGAACGCAGCGCGCACCGCGATCTCGGTCTTGCCGTAGCCGACGTCGCCGCAGATCAGCCGGTCCATCGGCACGATCTGCTCCATGTCCCGCTTGACCTCCTCGACCGCGGCCAGCTGGTCCGGCGTCTCGACGAAGTTGAACGCGTCCTCCAGCTCGCGCTGCCAGGTGGTGTCGGTGGAGAAGGCATGGCCGCGAGTCGCCTGCCGGGCCGCGTAGAGCTTGATCAACTCGGCGGCGATCTCACGCACCGCGCGGCGGGCCCGGCCCTTGCGCTTGGCCCAGTCGCCACCACCCATCTTGTCCAGCGTCGGGCTCTCGCCGCCGACGTAGCGGGTGACCTGATCGAGCGCGTCCATCGGGACGTACAGCCGGTCGCCGGGTTGGCCTCGTTTGGACGGCGCGTACTCGATCACCAGGTATTCCCGGACCGCGCCGGCCACCGCGCGCCGGCTCATCTCGACGTAGCGGCCGACCCCGTGCTGATCATGGACGACCGGGTCGCCGGGCTTCAGCTCGAGCGGGTCGATCTGGTTCTTCCGGCGGGTCGGCATCACCCGGGCGGACTTGTCCGGAGCGCGCTGGCCGGACAGGTCGGCCGTCGTGAACACGGCCAGCCGGACCTCGTCCACCAGGAAGCCGTGATCGAGCTCGCCGGTGGTGACCGTCACTACCCCGGGCACCGGGGTCCCGTCCAGGGCGGAGACGAACCGGGCCGGCACCTCGTGCTCGCCGAGCAGCTCGGTGATCCGGTTGCCGGTGCCCTTGCCCTCGGCCACCAGCACCACGTGCCACTGTTCGTGGGACAGCCGGGCGATGTCGCGCAGGGCACCCTCGGTGTCGCCGCGATAGACCGGAGCCGGCCGGGCCCGGACCGCGAGCGTGCTCACCCCGCTGGTGTCCACCCTGGCAGAGAAGTCGACGATCTCGCCGTCCTCGGTGCGCACCGGGGCGGCCGGCGCGGGCTCGGCCACGTCGTCCGGTCCCGCGCTGAACGGCGACAGCGTCCACCAGGCGAGGTCGTTGGCCAGCGCGGTGGCGCGCACGTCGCCGAGCGGCTGATAGGCCGACGCGCCGAGGTCGATCGGGGCCTTGCCGCCGCCGGCGGCGGCCGCCCACGACGCCTGCAGGAACTCCGCACTGGTGGCGACCAGGTCCAGCGCGCGGCCGCGGACCAGCTCGGGGTCGCAGACCAGCACCAGCGATCCGGCGGGCAGCAGCTCGACCAGCAGCTCCATCCCGTCCACCAGCGCGGGCGACAGCGCCTCCATCCCGTCGACCGCGTGGCCCTGCGCGATCCGTTCGAGCATGTCGGTCAGCTCGGGATGGTCCTCGATCAGAGCGGCGGCCCGGGCCTTCACCTGGTCGGTCAGCAACAGCTCGCGGCAGGGAGAGGCGATCACCTCCGACCGCGAGCTGCCGGGCTGGGATCGCTGGTCGGCAACCGAGAAGTACGTGATCGACTCGACCGTGTCGCCGAAGAAGTCGATCCGGACCGGGTGCTCCTCGGTCGGCGGGAAGACGTCCACGATGCCGCCGCGGACCGCGAACTCGCCGCGACGCTCGACCAGATCGACCCGGACGTACGCAGCGCCGACCAAGGCCCCGGCCAGCTCGTCCAGGTCGAAGTCCTCCCCCGTCACCAGCCGCACCGGGCGCAGCCGGCCCAGGCCACGGACCTGCGGCTGCAGGACGCTCCGGATCGGGGCCACGATCACCCGCAGCGGCGCCGCCTCCGGTTCGTTGCCGGCCAGCCGGCGCAGCACGGCCAGCCGCCGACCGACCGTGTCGGAGCGCGGGCTCAGCCGCTCGTGCGGAAGGGTCTCCCAGGCGGGGTAGTAGGCCACCGTCTCCTCGGGCAGGAACGAGCGGCAGGCCTCGGTGAGCTGCTCGGCCTCGCGATAGGTGGCGGTCACCAGCAGCAGCGGCCGGTCCGGGGTGGCGTCGGCCAGCGCGGCGGCCAGCAGCGGCCGCATCGACGACGGCGCGGAGACGTCCAGCGTGCGCACGGCATGCGACCGCAGCGCACCCCGGAGCTCGGCGAGGGTGGGGTCGGCAGAACTGAGCTTGACGAGTCCCGCAAGGGTCACCGGGCAACCGTACTCGGGGGGTCCGACAGCACGAACGGGCCTCGGTGCGCCGCCCAGCGGACCGATCCGCTGTCGGAGCCGACGATTAGGGTGACCGCATGCAGCCGACCGTGAACCCGACGCAGCCGCCGCCGACGTCGGCGCCGGGTCGCGGGGCCTACGTTCCGCAGTTCGGCCGCACGGTGGCGGCGGTCGGCGTGCCGACATCGGTGCTGATCCTGGCCGGCATCGCCACCGCGCTCGCGCTGAGCTTCGACGTGGTGGCCAATCCGGTGCTGGCGACGATCGGCATCGTGCTCTCCGGGGCCGCCTGCGGCGTGGTCGTGCTCTGCTATCTCTGGCTCGACCGGTGGGAGCCCGAGCCGCCGCGGCTGCTGCTGTTCGCCTGGCTGTGGGGCGGTGTTGCTGCGGTGATCGCCCTGATCACCAGCCTGGCCGACACCGACTTCTTCGTCTCCACGGTGATCCGGGCACCGATCGTGGAGGAGTTGGCCAAGGGGTCGTTCCTGGTCATCATGGCCACCGGCGTACGCCGCCGGGAGCTGAACACCCTGATCGACTGCCTGGTCTATGCCGGCCTGGTCGGGGCATCGTTCGGGTTCATCGAGAATGTGCTGTATCTCGCCCGGGGCGAGGACATCTACGGCACCATCGGGGTCGCGATCGTCCGGCTGGCCACGCCGTTCCTGCACCCGCTCTTCACCTCACTCACCGCCATCGGGCTGTACATCGGGCTGCGCCGGCCGGGCACGTACGCGTGGCTCGGCTTCATGGCACTGGGCTGCCTCGGCGCGATCTTGCTGCACATGGTGTGGAACTCGACCAGCCTGCTGGTGCACTTCGTGCTGTTCGTGCCGCTGTTCGGCGGTGCGGTCGCGCTGGCCCTGGTCGCGCGTCACCGGGAGCAGAAGGTGTTGCTCGCCCAGCTGCCCGGGCTGGTCGGGATCGGGCTGGTGACGCCGCCCGAGGCGGCCTGGTTGTCCACCCTGTCGGGTCGGCGCCGGTGGGCCGCCGAGGCGGAGGAGCTGGCCGGCAAGCAGGCGAGGCAGGCGGTCGGTACGTTCGCGGGGGCGGTCACCGAACTGGCGTTCGCCCGCGACCGGTTCGCCCACGGCGGGGGCAGCCGGGAGCTGGCGGAGCGGCATGCGGAACTGGTCTCGGTGATCCTCGGCCTGGTCCGGCCACCGGTGCCGCCCTGGCCGGCTCCGCTGCATCCCGACCTCGGCGGCCAGCCGTGGCCGATCAGCGGGCTCGTACCGGTCGGGGGAGGTCCGCTGTCGCCCGGCGACGCCTTCTGGAACCCGATCCCGGGGCCACCCTGAGCCGTCCCGGACCCACGGTCGAAAGTTCGCGGTCGGGAGTTCGGCGTCAGGAGTTGAAGGCGCTCTGGGTGCGTTCGAGCCCGACGCTCACCAGCGACTCGACGGCGTCCGCGGCCCGGTCGACCTCGATCGCGACGTCCGCCTTGGCGGATGCCGGGAAGTTGCTCAGCAGGAAGTTCGCCGGGTCTTGGCGACCGGGCGGCCGACCCACGCCGATCCGGACCCGGTAGAAGTCACCGGTGCCGAGCGAGCGACGGATCGACTTCAGCCCGTTGTGCCCGTTGTCGCCGCCGCCGAACTTCACCCGCAGCTGGCCGGGGTCGATGTCGAGCTCGTCGTGCACGACGATCATCCGGTCGGGCGCCAGCTTGTAGAAGGCGAGCACGGCGGAGACCGCCGCGCCGGTGTCGTTCATGTACGTCCGCGACTTCACCAGGACCAGCCGGGCTGCGCCCGGCGGCGGGCCGAGCCGGGCCTCGGCGACCTCGGCCCGCATCCCCTTCGGGGCACCGAACCGCGCACCCGTCCGCTTGGCGAGCTCGTCGGCGACCAGGAAGCCCACGTTGTGCCGGTGACCGGCGTACGTCGGCCCGGGGTTGCCCAGGCCGACGACGATCCACGGCTCCACGATTCGGCTGCCGAGCTATCGCGGCAGGTCAGGCGTTCTGCGGCTCGGGGGTCCGCTCGGACTCCGCGGCCTCGGTGCCCTCGGCCACGGTCGGCTCGATGCCCGCCTCGGCCTCCGCCTCGGCCAGCTCCGCCTCCAGCGCCTCGGCGGACTGCGCCGCGGAGACATTGACGATCAGCGTGTCCGCGTCGATCGCAAGCGAAGCGCCCGTCGGCAGCTGGAGGTCGCCGGCCAGGATCTGGGTGCCGGCCGGCAGGTCCTCGACGGAGACGACGATCTCCTGCGGGATCGCAGTCGCCTCGGCCTCGATCGCGATGGAGGTCTGATCGACCACGACCAGGGTGTCGGAGGCAGCCTCGCCCTGGACGCTGAGCGGGACGTCCACGGTGACCTTCTCGCCGCGGCGGACGATGACCAGGTCGACGTGCTCGATGGTGTGCTTCAGCGGGTCGCGCTGGACCTGCTTCGGCAGCGCGAGCTGGGCCGAGCCGTCGACGTCGATCGACAGCAGCGCGTTCGCCACCCGCAGCGCGAGCAGCGTCTCGTGGCCGGGCAGGGTGATGTGCACCGGATCGGTGCCATGGCCGTACAGGACGGCGGGGATCTTGTCGGCGCGACGGATCCGGCGGGCAGCACCCTTGCCGAACTCCGTGCGCAATTCGGCGGTGAGCTTGACCTCGGGCACGAACGAACTCCTCGAAACTTGCAGATCTGGAAATGCGGCGAGCGCCAGGGAGAGTGAACGAAACTCACCTTGTCGATAACGGTCGGCATCGACCCTCGCCCAGGCAACCGGTCTACCTTAGCCCACGCCCGCGCCCCGACGAAAGTCGCCCGCCGTTCCGCGCTGCGCCATCCCAGACTTCGGATCCCGTGGATCGCCCTGAGGGACGAGCGCCCCGCACCCGGAGGGTGAGCGTCTGAAGCCGGCGCCCGGCGAGTGAAGAGCGATGAGCGACGGCGAACTGGGCAGGGCCAGTCCGCGGACACAGACGACGCCGTCGCGAAGAACGATGAACCGAGCCGGTGAACGCGCCGGCGGCGCGAGCCCGACGCCGGAAAAGGGCGCGAGCCCGACCAATGTCACGCGTTGCCGCCGAACAGGCTGGTCACCGAACCGTCCTCGAACACCTCGTGGATCGCGCGGGCGATCAACGGGGCGATGGACAGCACGGTGAGTGTCTCGAACTGGCGCTCGGGCGGGATCGGGAGCGTGTTGGTCACGATCACCTCCTGGAATGCGCTTGCCCTGAGCCGCTCCACCGCCGGGCCGGACAGCACCGGGTGGGTCGCCGCGGCGAGCACCGACTTCGCCCCGCGCGCCATCAGCGCTTCCGCCGCCTGGCAGATCGTGCCGGCTGTGTCGATCATGTCGTCGACCAACAGGCAGACCCGGCCCTCGACCTCACCGACCACCTCGTGCACGACGACGGTGTTGGCGACGTTCGGATCGCGCCGCTTGTGGATGATCGCCAGCGGTGCGTTCAGCCGATCGCTCCACATGTCGGCCAGCCGGACCCGGCCGGCGTCGGGCGAGACGACCGTCATCTCCGCGGTGTCGTACTTCTCCTCTACGTAGTTGGACAGCACCGGCAGGGCCCACAGGTGATCCACCGGCCCGTCGAAGAAGCCCTGGATCTGCGCTGCGTGCAGATCCACCGACATGATCCGGTTCGCGCCGGCGACCCGGAACAGGTCGGCGATCAACCGGGCCGAGATCGGCTCCCGGCCGGCGTGCTTCTTGTCCTGCCGGGCGTACGGGTAGAACGGCGCGACCACGGTGATCCGCTTCGCCGAGGCGCGCTTCAGCGCGTCGACCATGATCAGTTGCTCCATCACCCACTCGTTCACCGGCGCCGCGTGGGACTGGATCACGTAGGCGTCGCAGCCGCGCACGGACTCCTCGAACCGGACGTAGATCTCGGAGTTGGCGTAGTTCAGGGCGCGGGTCGGCACGATCTCGACGTCCATCAGATCGGCCACCTCCCGGGCGAGCTCGGGATAGGCGCGCCCGGTGAACAGCATCAGGTGCTTCTCGTTGGGCTTCTTGACACCGGTCATGGGTGAAGCCTTTCATCGGCCGCCGCCTCGGCCGCGGCGGCCGTCTTGGTCCCGGCCCGCTTCCGGACGACCCAGCCGGGGATGTTCCGCTGCCGGGCACGGCTCACCCCGAGCTCCCCGACGCCGACGTCGTTGGTCACCGCGGACCCGGCGGCGACGTACGCCCCGTCGGCGATGTTCACCGGGGCGGCGAGCACCGAATTGCTGCCGACGAAGCTGGCGCGGCCGACGGTCGAGGTCGACTTCGTGACGCCGTCGTAGTTGGCGAAGATCACCCCGGCACCGATGTTGGCGTTCTCGCCGATCACGGCGTCGCCGACATAGCTCAGGTGGGGAACCTTCGCCCCCGCGCCGATCTGGGCGTTCTTCGTCTCCACGAACGTGCCGATCTTGCCGCCCTCCCCCAGCTGGGTGCCGGGGCGGAGGAAGGCGAACGGGCCGACGCCGGCCCCGGCACCGATCACCGCCAGCGAGCCGTGGGTGCGGATCACGGTGGCGCCCTCTCCGACTTCCACGTCGACCAGCGTGGTGTCCGGCCCGATGGTCGCACCGGCACCGACGGAGGTCGCACCCTCCAGCGACGTGTTCGGGTGCAGCGTGACGTCGGCGGCCAGGTCGACCGAGGCGTGGACCCAGGTGGTCGCCGGGTCGATCACGGTCACTCCGGCCCGCATCCACTTCTCCAGCGTCCGCCGGTTGAGCTCGGCGTTCATCCGGGCGAGCTGGATCCGGTCGTTGATCCCCTCGGTCTGCCACAGGTCGTCGATCAGGTGGGCCGCCACCGGCTGGCCGTGCCGGCCGGCGACCGTGACGACGTCGGTGAGATACAACTCCCCGGACGCGTTGTCGCTGGTGATCTCGGCCAGCCCCTGGACCAGGGTCTCGGCCGCGAAGACGTAGATGCCCGAGTTGATCTCGCTGATCCCGAGCTGATCGGTGGTGGCGTCCTTGTGCTCCACGATCCGGCCGACCAGGCCGTCGTCGTCGCGCACGACCCGGCCGTATCCCGTCGGGTCGGGGACGTTCGCGGTGAGCACGGTGGCTGCCGAGGCGCTGCGGCGGTGGTCCGCGACCAGGCCCGCCAGCGTCTCGCTGGTCAGCAGCGGCACGTCGCCATAGGTCACCACGACCTCGCCGTGTACGTCGCCGAGCACGTCGAGCGCGCAGCGGACGGCATAGCCGGTGCCGTAGGCGTCGCTCCCCTGCACGGCGACGATCACGTGCGGGGCCACCTCGGCCAGGTGGGCCTCGACCTGGTCGCGGAGATGCCCGACGACGACCACGATGCGCTCCGGCTGCAGCGCGGTTGCGGCGTCGATCGCATAGCTCAGCATCGAGTGGCCGCCGAGCTCGTGCAGCAGCTTCGATCGGCTCGACTTCATTCGGGTGCCCTCGCCGGCGGCGAGGATGACGACGGCGCCCACCGGCGGTTGCGATGAGGAGGAACGGACGGAGTCGTCGGGTTCGGTCACCGGTGGCTTCTCCTCGAGCGGTCGAACGGGGCCTGCGCTCCCCGGGTAGGAGTCGAACCTACGTCGCTAGTCCTGATTCAAAGTCAGGCGGGCCCTGCCGACAGACCAACCGGGGATCGTACGACCGCGCCGGACGGCACGATCGCAACCGACAGCGTACGCATGCCGGCGGCTCCGCGCTCGGCCGCGCCGGGTTTGCCGAGCGGGCGCGCAGCGCTGAGACTGGGAGGCTATGGCCGCCGCACGCAGTACGTCGTCGAAAGATCCCACCCGTGCGCGCCGACCGTCGCGGGTACGGATGACCAGTGCGGAGCGCCGCGAGCAGCTGATCGACGTGGCGCGCGAGTTGTTCGCCGCGCGCGGTTACGAGGGCACCTCGGTCGAGGAGATCGCCGCGAAGGCCCAGGTCAGCAAGCCGATCGTGTACGAGCACTTCGGCGGCAAGGAGGGCCTGTACGCGGTCGTGGTGGACCGCGAGGTGAACACCCTGCTGGACGGCATCTTGTCCTCGCTGACCGCCGAGACGCTGGCCGACGCCAACCCGGAGAACCGGCAGCGGGAGCTGATCGAGCGGGCGGCGCTCGCGCTGCTGGACTACATCGAGAGCAACACCGACGGCTTCCGCATCCTCTCCCGCGACTCCTCGGTCGGCCAGTCCACCGGCTCGTTCGCCAGCCTGCTGAGCGACATCGCGTCCCAGGTGGAAGGGATCTTGGTGGCGGAGTTCCGCAGCCGCGGGCTGGAGGCGAAGACCGCCCCGATGTATGCCCAGATGCTCGTCGGCATGGTCGCCCTGACCGGCCAGTGGTGGCTCGACGCCCGCCGCCCGAAGAAGTCCGAGGTCGCCGCGCACGTGGTCAACCTGGCCTGGAACGGCTTGAGCAAGCTGGAACCGAAGCCCCGCCTCCTCACTCGCCGCTGACCCCGAAACGTGCCCTGAGCCGGTCGAAGGACACCACCAGCGCGCTTCGACAGGCTCAGCGCACGTAGCCGGAAATGTGCCCTGAGCCGGTCGAAGGGCACCACCACCGCGCTTCGACAAGCTCAGCGCACGTAGCCGGAAATGTGCCCTGAGCCTGTCGAAGGGCACCCGGCCCCTGCGCCTCGACAAGCTCGGCGCGCGTAGCCGGAGCGCGCGAAATTGCCAACGGCGCAACCATCACGTACAGTTTTCTGTAACGATTAAGTTCACGATCTCAGGGCCCGCCGATGACCTCCACGTCCACTCTCGCACCGACTACCGACCTGACCGCCTCGCTGGCGCGAACGCGCGCCGCCGTGGCGGTCACCGTGCTGTTCGCGGTGAACGGGATGATCCTTGGCGGCTACGGCGGCACGCTTCCCTCGATCCGCGACCGGGTCGGCATCGACGCCACCCATATCGCGATCATGCTGTTCTGCGGCAGCCTCGCCGGGATCGCCTCGATGCAAATCGGCGGCCGGCTGGCCGACTCGATCGGCGCCCGCAAGGTCTCGCTGGCCGCCCTGCCGCTGCTGATCGCCGCCGCGGTGACCTTCTCGCTGGCCACCAGCTTTCCGATCGCGGTTCTCGGTGCGGTCTTCATCGGTCTCGGCAACGGCGCGATGGACGTCGCCATGAACGCTCTGGGCGTCCAGGTCGAGGCCGCCCGCCGCAAGCCGATCATGAGCTCATTCCACGCCTTCTGGTCGCTCGGCAGCTTCGTCGGCGCCGGCTCGGTACTGATCACGGCGACCCTGTTCGGGCTGACCGGTGGGTCGATCGTCGCGCCGGTGATGATCACGCTGGCCTCGATCGCCGCCGTCGTCTTGGTGATCGCCGTCCGGATCACCCCGCAGGCGGCGACCGTGCAGCACAAGGTCGACGGTGTGCGGACCAAGATCCCGCGGATCGCCTGGCTGCTCGCGATCATGGCGCTGGCGTTCGGCCTGTCGGAGGGTACGGCGACGGACTGGTCGGCACTGCACGTCACCGAGGTGGCGAACGTCGACTCGACCACCGGTTCGCTCGGCCTGGTCGCGGTGACCGGCTTCATGGTGATCATCCGCCTGCTCGGCGACCGGCTGGTGGCCCGTTTCGGCCGGCGCGCGGTGGTCCGCTTCGGCGGCGCCTGCGCCGCGGTCGGCTACCTGACCGTCACCCTGGTCAGCGGGCTGCCGTTCCTGCTGGCCGGCTGGGCGCTGGTCGGGTTCGGGGTCGGCATGATCGCCCCCCAGGTGTACGCCTCCGCCGGGCACATCGGCGGCGGCCGGGTGCTGGCGGTGGTCGTCACCTTCGGCTATGCCGCGTTCCTGGCCGGCCCGGCCGTGGTCGGCTTCCTGGTCAACCACCTCGGGCTGCACCACGCGATGATCATCCCGGCGGTGCTCTGCGCGGGCATCGTCGCGCTCGCCGCCACCATGCCGAGGACCGACACCGACCTCGCCCCGAGCGAGCACTGAGCCGGGCCGGTCCCGCTCTTGCGGAGTTCGCACACCCTGTCCGACTCCGCACAAGCACTATCGTGTGCAGAGTCGCGCGAGGTATGCGAACGTCGGGCGCGCCCGGGCCTGCATCGTGTACGTCGAGGCCACCCGACCGCGCGACCCTAGACTGCGTTTCGTGACCGCGCCCCACTCCGACCCCGGCGAGCCGGACGATCTGGACGGGCCGGACGGACCGGACGCGCCAGACGGGCCGGATGCGCCAGACGGGCCGGATGGGGGTCCGCCCGACGGTGTCGTCCCCGACGAGGTCGACCACATCGTCGCGGCCTGGCGACGGGAGCGACCCGACCTCGACGTGGAGCCGATGCGGGTGCTGTCCCGCGTCACCCGGCTGGCCCGCCACCTGGACCGGGAGCGCAGCCGTGCCTTCGCCGCCCATCAGCTCGAGACCTGGGAGTTCGACGTGCTGGCCGCGCTGCGGCGGGCCGGCGAGCCCTACCAGCTGACCCCCGGCCAGCTCGTCCGGCAGACGATGGTCACCTCCGGCACCATGACCAACCGGGTCGACCGGCTCGCGGCGCGCGGGCTGGTGTCGCGCGCGGTGCATCCCGACGACCGGCGCGGGGTGCTGGTCACGCTCACCGCGGCCGGACGCGAACACGTCGACGCGGCCCTGTCGGACCTGCTCGGCGCGGAGCACGGCATCCTGGGCTCGCTCACCGCCGAGCAGTGCGACGACCTGGCCGGGTCGCTGCGCCGGCTGCTGCTGCGCTACGACCCCGGCGCCGGCACCGACTGAGCGGACGTGCGCGCCACCTGGCGGAGCTCGGTGACCAGCAGCGCCACCACGACCATCCCGGCGAACAGCTCCGGGAAGCTGGTGAACGTGCAGGCGAGGGTCAGCACGATGGCGATCGCGAACGGCAGCGCGGCCCGCGCCGAGCGGTCGTGCTGGCGCAGCTGGAGGACGTACAGCGCCGTCATCAAGACCGCGATCGGCATCGTCACCGCGGCAGCGGAGGCCAGCGCCGGGACCTCGTCCGGATGGGCCCAGAACTCCGCCCGGACGGCGAGGCCGGCCCCGATCGCCGCCCCCGAGGCGAAGATGAAGTAGTGGCCGAACCCCCAGACGTACTCGAACCTGGTGCCCTGGGTACGCACCCGTTCCAGCACCGCGCTGGCATCCCGGGCGAAATAGAGCCACCACATGCCGAACACGATCAGCACCCCGCCGATCAGCACGACAAGCGCGTCGGCGGCGTGGTCGAGGTCGGTCCAGGCACCCTGGATGGCCAGCGTCGCGGCGAGGATCGACTCGCCGAGCACGATGATGAAGAACGCGGCATAGCGGTCGGCGATGTGCTCGGGATGCCAGGGCGTCTCGCCCCGCCGCTCCGCCCAGACCGGAACCGCCATGTCCAGCACCGCGATCGGCAGAAAGACGAACAGCTGGAACTCGTGCGGGACGAACAAGAAGCCGACCCAGAGCAGCTGGACCACCACCAGGCCGAGCGCATAGCGCCGGCAGGTCTCCCGCGTGCGCGGGTCGCCGCGGGAGGCACGCAGCCACTGGATCACCAGCGCGATCCGCATGATCACGTAGCCGACCACGGGCAGCACGAACTCGTCGGAGAAGAAGCCCGGGACGCCCGCCGCCAGCACCAGCACGCCGATGATCTGCAGGATGGTCAGCAGCCGATAGATCACGTCGTCGTTGTCGTACGCCGACGCGAACCAGGTGAAGTTCAGCCAGGTCCACCAGATCCCGAAGAACGCGATCCCGAAGCTGATCAGACCGTGCCCGACGTGGTCCTCGGCGATGGCGTGGTGCAGGCCGGCCGAGGCCTGCGCGACGGCGACCACGAAGCACAGATCGGTGAGCAGTTCGAGCGGCGTCGAGACCCGGTGCGGCTCGTGCGGGTCGCGCGGTGAGAGGGCGCGGACGAACTTGATCGGGGCGGTGGCGCTCACCCCGGTCACCCTAGCGAGCGGGGGCGCCGGTGCCGGCGCTCAGATCGGCCGGGCGCCCGGCACCGGCCCGGTCGCCCGGCGGACCGAGCGGCACAGGCCCTCCGAGCTCAGCGCCACCGCCAGGTCGACCGCGGCGTTCTCGTCCCCGGCCAGGAACGCGATGGTCGGTCCGGAGCCCGACACGACGGCGCCGACGGCGCCGAGCTCCAGCCCGGCCGAGAGCGTACGTCCCAACTTGGGCTGCAGGTCCAGCGCGGCCGGCTGCAGGTCGTTGTCCAGGGCGGCACCGAGCGCCTCCGGATCGCCCGCGCGCAGCGCCTCCATCAGCGCCACCGGCACCCGCGGCACGGCCGGACGCGGGTTCAGTTCGTCGAAGCGACGATAGACCGCCGGCGTCGACAGACCCTGGTGCGCGAAGCCCAGCACCCAGTGGAACGTGCCGCGCGCCAGCGCCGGCATCACCTCCTCGCCGCGACCGCTGCCCATCGCCGTGCCGCCGAGCATGGCGAACGGGACGTCGCTGCCGAGCAGGGCCGCGACCCGGCGCAGCTGCTCGGGAGACAGGTCCAGATCCCAGAGCATCGAGCAGCCGACCAGGGAGGCGGCGCCGTCGGCGGAACCGCCGGCGAGCCCACCCGCCACGGGGATCTGCTTGGCGATCTCGATCCGCGCGCCGGCCACCGACTCGTCGGTGAACGAGGTGGCCAGCAGCCGGGCCGCCCGCAGTGCGAGATTGCTGTCGTCGCGCGGCACCGACGCGGCCCCCTCGCCGGTGACGGTGATGCTGAACCGGCCGGGCGGCGCACGATTAACCGTCACCTCGTCGAACAGCGACACGGCGTGGTAGACGGTCGCCAGCGGGTGGAAGCCGTCGCGCCGGCGGGGACCCACCTTCAGCGCGAGGTTGATCTTGGCGGGCACCCGGACGCGAACGCTGTCGTACGTCGGCGGGACCGGTGAGACCACGAGTCGAGGCTAGTGGTTGCCTCCGGAGGTTCGTCGGGGGTCCAGCGGTGTCTGGGGTGGATGCTCCGCAAGGCCGCGGAGGAGGTCGTAGCGGTGTTCTACGGACGACGACGCGAACGCCGCGGAGCGCCGCCCATGCGGCGCTGGACCGGACGAACCCCCGGAGGTGACCACTCGTGGACCCGCTAGTCCTGGTGCCGGTCGAGGCGGGCCCGGGCCGCGATCTGCTCGGCGATCCGGGTGAAGTCGGCCAGGTCGAGCACCTCGCCACGGGCTTGCGGATCCACTCCGGCCGCGAGCAGCACCTCGGTCGCGGCCGCGCTCGAGCCGATGGTGCCGGCGAGGGCGGAGCGCAGCATCTTGCGACGTTGGGCGAACGCGGCGTCGACCACGGCGAACACCTGCTCGCGCGTGGCCGGCGATTCCGGTGCCGGCCGGCGGATGATCGAGACGAGACCGGACTCGACGTTGGGCACCGGCCAGAAGACCGAGGCCGACACGCTGCCCGCCCACGCCGAGTCGGCGAACCAGGCGAGCTTGACCGACGGAATGCCGTAGATCTTGCCGCCGGGTCGGGCGACCAGGCGCTCGGCCACCTCTGCCTGCACCATCACCAGCCCGCGGGTCCAGTTGTCGAAGCGTGCCAGCAGGTGCAGCAGGATCGGGACCGCCACGTTGTACGGCAGGTTCGCCACCACGGCGCTCGGTGCGACCGGCAGCGACTCGATCCGCATCGCGTCGGCCGCGATCACGGTCAGCGCGGCCGCCCGCTCCGGCATCCGGGTGCGTACGGTCTCGGGCAGGGCGGCGGCCAGCAACTCGTCGATCTCGACCGCGACCACCCGGGCGCCGGTCTCCAGCAGGCCGAGGGTCAGCGAACCCAGTCCCGGACCCACCTCGAGCACGACGTCGTCGGGCCCGACGCCGGCGGCCGCGACGATCCGGCGGACCGTGTTGGCGTCGATGACGAAGTTCTGTCCGCGCTGCTTGGTCGGTCGCAGGTTCAGCGCGGCCGCGAGGGCCCGGACCGAGGATGGGTCGAGCAGCCCGGTATCCGCCACGGGAGACGAGACTAGGCGGTCCGACGCCGGAGTTGTCAGAACCTCAGCACGCCGGGGCATGCTGAGGTTCTGACAACTCGGGGCGGACGGGGCCTCAGCGCAGGCCGAGCTTGCTCGAGCAGGCGGGCCACTGGCCCCAGCCGGCCGCCGCCTGCAGCTTCTTCGCAACCGCGATCTGCCGCTCCCGGCTGTTGTTGCTCGGCAGGCCGCTGCCGCCGTACGCCCGCCAGGTGCTGAGCGTGAACTGCAGGCCGCCGTAGAATCCGTTGCCGGTGTTGATGTGCCAGTTGCCGCCGGACTCGCAGTTGGCCAGCCGGTCCCAGACACTGCCCGACGCGACGGCCGGGGCGCTGCCCCCGCTCGAGCCGGAGGACGAGGAGGACGACTTCTTCTTCGTCCCGATCAGCAGGATCCGGGTCCGGGGCTTCGACGTGACCGTGGTCTTGACGGCCTTCCGGGACGCGAGCTTGCCGTCGTGACGCACCTCGCGATAGACGACGGTCTTGCTGCCGGACTTGCCGCTCTGGTCGACCACGGTGCTGCCCTTGGCGAGCTTCGAGGAGTTCTTGCGGACCGTCTGGTAGCCGATCGACTCTTTCTTCGTCACGTTCTTCGCATCGACCCGGGTGTAGCTGACGGTCGACCCGTCGGTCACCGCCGCGGAGCGATCGGCGCTCACCAGGTCGTCGGAGTCCACGGTGATCTTCGCCGCGGTCAGCGCCTCGCCGACCGTCGTCGCGGTGGTCTGGATCTTCTCGGCATTGCCGCCGGCCTTGACCGTGACGGTCTTCAAGGTGGCCAGGTCGAAGGTGAGGCCCTGGCGGCCGATCGCGGTGCTGCGCGAGGTGGACAGCTTGGCCCCCGGCGCCGCGATGCCCTGGCTGGTCAGTGCCTGGTCGACGCTGGTCGCCGTGGTCCAGAAGGTCTGCGGCTTGCCGTCGACCTTGACCGTCACCTGACGGCCGAACTGGACGGCGATCCGGGTGCCCTCGCTGACCTGGCTGTCCAGGGCGGGCGCCACGACGTCCCGGTCTCCGACCGAGATTCCCTGATCGGCGAGGACCTCGCCCACGGTTCCGGCGGTCGTCGTCACCTCGGTCGCGGCCCCATCGACCGCCACGGTGACATCTTTGTTGGCGATCACGTAGCCGAACGTGCCGCCGGCCACGGCAAGAGCCGTGACTCCGGCAGCAACTACCGGGATGATCTTCCGCACAAGTACTCCCCACAGGGGCCCGCCTGACGTCGGTGGGCCCGATCGGTGTGACGACGGTCACCGGGACCAGCCGCATCGGTCACGGAATCATAACGGTTCGCGTGACGCCCCCCCAAATTCTTGCCATCATCCCAGCTCGGAGTGCTATTGCGCAGGCTTTTCGGAGTTCCAGCGTCCCCGCCGGATGCGTACGTCCGGGTCCAGCTTCGGCCGGGTGGCCGCCGACCCGCGATCGCCGGCCTGCTGCGCGCGATGACCGATCGCGATCACGCCGACGCAGAGCTGGTCGTCCGGCACTCCCAGCTGCGAGCGAACCGCGTCGTGCCGGTCGGCCGGAACCCCGAAGAAGCACGCGGTGAGGCCCTCGTCGACCACCGCCAGCAGCACGTTCATCGCGGCCATCCCGGCGTCGACCCACCAATACGGCGCCGTCCATCGCGACTCGTCCCGGTCGGTCCAACCCTTGTCTGGCTCGGCATAGCGTTCGAGGTAGGCGGCCTTGCTGGTCCAGACCGTGACCAGCACCGGCGCGGTTCGCATCCCGCGCAGCCAGCGGTCGTCGGCCTCGCTCGGCTCCCCGGCCGTGACCCGCCAGTAGCCGGCCACCTCATCGGGCCCGTCCAGCGCCAGCAGGGTCACCCCCTGCGTGTGACCCGCCGTCGGAGCACGCAGCGCGGCCGCCAGGATCCGATCGAGCGCCTCGGCCTCGACGGTCCGTTCCGGGTCGAACCGGCGCACGCTGCGCCGCCGCCGGAGCACCTCGCTGAACTCCACCTCAACTCCCCTCCGCACTCACCGGCAGATCACCACGGACCGCCGAAGGCGGCCTCGGCGTTCGCATCGAGCATCCCGCACAGCTCGGTCAGGTCGACCGACAGCACCTCGGCCATGAACCTGGCCGTGTGCGGGATCAGGTACGACGCGTTCGGCCGGCCGCGGAACGGCATCGGAGTCAGATAGGGCGCGTCGGTCTCCACCACGATCCGGTCCCGCGGGGCGAGCCGGAGCGCGTCGCGGAGATGCTCGTTGGCCTTGAACGTCACGGTCCCGGCGAAGGAGAGGTGCGCCCCGCGGTCCAGGCACTGCGTCGCGAACGCCGCGTCGCCGGAGAAGCAGTGCATGACGATCCGCTCCGGGGGGCTCTCCGCGTCCAGCACGTCCAAGACGGCGGAGTGGGCGTCCCGGTCGTGGATGACGAGGGTCAAGTCATGTGTCTTCGCGAGGGCGATGTGCGCGGCGAAGCTGTCCCGCTGGATCGCCTGGCCCGCCGCGTCACGGGTCCGGAAGAAGTCGAGCCCGGTCTCCCCCACCGCGCGCACCCGGGGTTCGCCGGCCAGCCGCTCGATCTCCGCCAGCGCCGCCGGCAGCGCCTCTCGACCGAGCCGCGCGGCGTCGTTCGGGTGCATCGCCACCGACGCGACGACGCTCTCCCAGCGCTGCGCGGCCTCGACCGCCCAGCGGGAGCTCTCCACGTCGCAGCCGACCTCGACCAGCCGGTTGACGTTGACCCGGGCCGCGTCCTCCAACGCCCGCTGCGGCTCCAGCCCGGAGTAGTCGCGGGTGGCGTCCAGGTGACAGTGCGTGTCGACCACCGGCCCGGGTAGCGGCTCGGGCAGCCGAGGAAGCTCACGCGACACGTCTGGCGACTCTACCGAGCACCGCCAGCGACGATCGGAGCAGATCCTTCGGGTTGTACCACCGACGATCTACTCCGATATCGAGGCGACTGCCCGATCTGACACGCTGAGCGGGTGAGCGGCGTGCTGGTGCTGGCGGCGACCCCGATCGGGTCGGTCGACGACGCGTCGCCGCGGCTGCGCTCCGAGCTGGCCGGCGCCGATGTGGTCGCGGCCGAGGACACCCGGCGGCTGCGCGCCCTGCTGGACCGCCTCGGCATCCAGACCCGGGCCAGGGTCGTCTCCTACTTCGACGGCAACGAGGCGGCCCGGGCCGCCGAGCTGGTGTCGGCGCTGCAGGACGGCGCGCGGGTGCTGGTCGTCACGGACGCGGGCATGCCGTCGGTCTCCGACCCCGGCTACCGGGTGGTCGCCGCGGCGGTCGAGGCCGGCATCCCGGTCACCGCGGTCCCCGGTCCGTCCGCGGTGTTGACCGCGCTGGCGGTTTCCGGGCTCCCGGTGGACCGGTTCTGTTTCGAGGGGTTCCTGCCGCGTAAGTCGGGAGAGCGGGCGCGCCGGCTCGCCGAGCTCGGCCGGGAACCGCGCACGATGGTGTTCTTCGAGGCTCCGCACCGGACCGCGGAGACGCTGGCCGCGCTGGCCGAGTCGTTCGGCAAGGATCGGCCGGGAGCGGTCTGCCGCGAGCTGACCAAGACCTACGAGGAGGTCGTCCGCGGCGGCCTGGCGGCGCTACGCGACTGGGCCGCCGGCGGTGTCCGCGGCGAGGTCACGCTGGTGGTCGCCGGCGCACCCGGTGACCCCACCGACCTGACCACCGCCGTGGACGAGGTGATGGCCCTGGTCGCCGACGGTGCCCGGCTCAAGGCGGCGGTCGGCGAGATCGCGGCTGCCGCGGGCATCCCGAAGAACACCCTGTACGCCGCCGCGCTCGAGCGTAAACACCCCGGGTGACGCGAAACCGCCGCTCGAACGTCTCCAATGCCCGAAACAGGCCCGAATCGGCGTTCGAGCGGCAGAAACGCGTCAACACCGGTGGGCACATGATCCGCACCTAAGATGTGCCGGTGCCCAGCGAGCTCCTCGACGACGCGCCGGCGCGACCTGTCGACGACGAGGCGGCCGCGGAACGGGCGACTCGGCGGCTGAGCCTGCGCCCGCCCGAGCCCGTCGGCAGCACCATCGACCGCCTCCGGGTGTCGCCGCTGACGGACCGGCTGATCGGCTGGATCGTGACCCTGAGCATCACCGCGATCGCGTTCGCGATCCGCTTCGTGAACCTGGCGACCCCGAACAAGCTCGTCTTCGACGAGACCTACTACGCGAAGGACGCGTACTCGCTGCTCCGGTTCGGCTACGAGCGGCAGTGGCCCGACGACGCGAACGCCTCCATCGTCGCCGGCAACGTGGACGTGATGAAGGACGCCGCCTCGTTCATCGTCCATCCGCCGGTCGGCAAATGGCTGATCGCGGCCGGCGAGGCGATGTTCGGGATGAACTCGTTCGGTTGGCGGGTCGGCCCGCTCATCTTCGGCACGCTGCTGGTGCTGATCACGATCCGGCTGGTGCGCCGCGTCTCCCGCTCGACCCTGATCGGCGGCATCGCCGGCCTGCTGCTGACCTTCGACGGGCTCGCCTTCGTGATGTCGCGGACCGCGCTGCTGGACATCTTCCTGGCGTTCTTCGTCATCGCGGCGGTGGCCTGCCTCGCGGCCGACCGGGACTGGTTTCGCAACAAGCTGGCCGATCACCTGACCACGACCGGCGTGCCGGACCTGGCCGGACGCTTCGGCCCGGCGCTGATCGTCCGGCCCTGGCGGATCGCCGCGGGGCTGTGCTTCGGCCTCGCGCTGGGCACCAAGTGGAACGCGCTCTACATCCTGGCGGCGTTCGCGCTGCTGTCGCTGGCCTGGGACGTCGGCGCCCGCCGGCTGGCCGGGGCCGGCCGTCGTTCGATCACCGCCCTGCTGCGGGACGGGCTGCCGGCGTTCGTGTCGCTGATCGTGCTCTCCGCCGCGGTGTACGTCCTCACCTGGGTCGGCTGGTTCGCCACCAGCGGCGGCTACGACCGGCACTGGGGCGCCGATCACCCCGACGCGACCACGACCCGGGTCCTGGGCTCCGCATTCGCGTCGTTCCTGCACTACCAGCGCGACATCTGGAACTTCCATACGGGCAGCTTCATCATGAACGCCCAGCACACCTATCGCGCCAACCCGATCGGCTGGCTGGTGCTCGCCCGGCCACTCGGGATCGACGCCGTCAACGACATCCAGCCCGGCACCGGCGGCTGCGCCGGACCGGAGAAGTGCCTCAGCGTGATCAGCGCGATCGGCACCCCCGCGCTGTGGTGGGGAGCGGTGTTCGCCCTGGTCGCCGCGCTGATCCTGTGGGTCGGCGGGCGGGACTGGCGATTCGGCATCCCGGTCGTCGGCGTGCTCAGCGGCTGGCTGCCGTGGTTCCAGTACGAGGCTCGCCCGCTGTTCTTCTTCTACGCGATCGTGATCATCCCGTTCTCGGTGATGGCTGTCGCGCTCTGTCTCGGTCGGCTGCTCGGCCCGGACGAGCCGACCGACCGGCGGATGATCGGCGGCATCCTGGCCGGGGCCTACGTCGCCCTGGTCGGGGCGAACTTCGCCTATCTCTATCCGATCCTGACCGATCAGGTGCTGCCCCACTCGAAGTGGCTCGCCCGGATGTGGCTGCGTTCCTGGATCTAGCCGCGTGTCTGCGAGCGGCGTAGGAAAGCAGAGGGCGCGTCCCGATCGAATCGGGACGCGCCCCCAGCGCTTCTGCGGGTTGGTTCAGCCGAGGCTCACCGCTTGGCCACCGCGCTACTGACCGACGGGCTCTGGTCCAGCCGGACCTTCATCGAGGTCCCGTTCTGCTCCAGCACCCGCAGCCGCACCCCGGCGTTGGCCACCTTCACGCTCGACGTCGGGATCTTCGCGTTCCAGTAGGACTTGGTGTCGTCGAATGTCGGCACCGCCGCCTGGCCACGGATGTAGCTCGGATCCCCGTTCACGTGCAGGGTGAACGAGTCGGCCTTCTGCAACCCGAACGGCGCGTCGTACATCTGGACCCGGTTGCGCCAGACCGCACCGTCCAACCGATAGATCGGGTTCGGATGAGCGTCGATGGGCAGGATCAGACCCTGGCCGGGATGCTCACCCTGGTTGTTGTCGCTTTGGGAGGTGTCCCAGTAGGAGATGAGCAGGCCGTCCTGATACGGGAAGTGCTCGACCCAGTCCGGCCTCGTCGTCGCCCAACCGAAGTTGTACGGCCCGGTCTTCAAGTAGCGGTCGTAGGAGGTGTACGTCCGGTTGGACGCGATGTAGTAGTGGTTGTACTGCAGCGTCCGGGTGGCGCCGACGGCCGCGAAGCCGGCCAGTGTCCAGCCGTTGGCCCCGTCCTCGGCGCCGTCGCTGAACACCGTCGTGCCGCCCGCGGTGATCGCGAGATCGTCGATGAAGATCCCGTTCGGCAGGTTCGGGTCGTTTCCGGCCGCACCGCCGTCGGTCACGTAACGGATCCGCAGGCCGATCGTCTTGCCCGCGTACGCCGACAGGTCGAAGGATGCCTTCACCCAGTTCGCGGCCACCCCGTCGATGCCGTTGTGCACGTTCGGGTCCGGGTTGGTGATCGAGCCGGGCAAGGACACCCAGCCGGATCCGTCGTCGACCTCGACGTAGGCGTAGTCGAAGCCCTCCTCGATGTCGTACCGCGTCTGGAAGGTCAATGACGCAGACCCCGCCGGCAGGGTGACGCTCCGGCTCATCGAGTTGTTCAGGTCATCGCCGGTTCCACTCCACCAGGTATGCGTGCCCGCATAGGGCGGCACCAGCTGCGAGGTCACCGACTTCTTCGGCAGCGCGACGACCAGGGCCTGCGCGTTCTTCGAGTTGTACTCGTGCGGACCGAGCTTGTACGTCCTGGAGTCGTCGGCAACGCCGATCTCGTAGTCGAGCCAGCCCAGCTGCAGCTTCTCCCACGCGCCGAAGTCCGCCGGCCGGGTACCGATGCCCTGGTCGGACTTGGCGGAGGCCCGGCTCTGCGACATCAGGCTCCACCACGCGGTCGACGCGTCCGAGAGCCCGCTGGTGTCGTAGAGATCGGGGAGACCGAGATCGTGCCCGTACTCGTGCGCGAACACCGAGAGCCCGCCATTCTCGGGCTGGATGGTGTAGTCGCCGACCCAGATGCCGGTGTTGCCGATCTGGGTGCCGCCGAGCTTGTTCGTGGCCGGGCCGGTGATCCCGGCCTGGTTCACATACGCGTACCAGCGATGCGACCAGATCGCGTCCTCGCCCTGGTAGGGATCGCCGTCGGCCTGGTCCCCACCGGCGTGCACGATCTGGAAGTGGTCGATGTAGCCGTCGGGCTCGTTGAAGTTGCCGTCGCCGTCGTAGTCGTAGCGGTCCCACTGGTCGAAGGACTTGAGATCGGCGGTGATCTCGGCGTCGGTCCGGCCCTTCGCCTTCTGGTCGGCGACCCACTGGTTCAGCGCGTCGCGCACCAGATCCCAGGTGTTGGAGCAGACGTTGCTCGAGCAGGGGTAGCCGTCGCTGCGTCCGTACCGGGCCTCGTTGTACTTCACCTTGACCCAGTCGGTGACCTCGCCGTCGACGCTGTAGCGCCCGGAGGACTGCTTCTCGTAGTAGGTCTTCAGCGACTGGACGCCCTTGCCCTCACCGAAGTAGAGCTGGCGGTAGTGGTCCGCGTTGTAGTCGGCCTGCCAGATCGTCGAGTTGTCCTGGGTCCGGTCCGGTTCGGGGATCGAGTTGTGCAACGGCCCGTCGAAGACGGTCGGGCCCGGCGTGTCCGGGTCGGTGTCCTGGTCGGGATAGTTCGGATCTCGCTGGTTGCCGAACTCGGCCAGCACGACGAAGATCCGGTCGGTCTTCTCCCGGCTGAGCTCGACGTACTGATCGCGCTTGCGCTGCGCAACGTGCTTGCCCGCCTTGACCTTCGCCTTGTCCGCCTTGCTCAGCGGGGCGTTGGTCTTTCCCACCTTGACGACGGTCGATCCGTTCTTCTCGACCGCGTCCCGGCGGCCGGCGAGGACGTCGGAGACGGCGGTCTGGCGGAGCTCCCGGCGCTTGTCCTCGAGCGGGTTGGGCAGGTCGTCCACGACGGCGGTCGCCGGTTTGGCGGCCGGCCCGTGGCCGTCGTCCGGACTGGCGAGCGCCGGAGAGCCGACGGCGACCAGGAATCCGGCCGTCAGACTCACCCCCAAGGCGCCGATCAGTGCTTTTCGCAACTCGAACCCCTTTTGGTTGGTTTCGAACGGGGGCCGGATCGGCCCACACTCTCGGCACCCTAAGCGGCTCGCTATGAGCCGGGCAAGAGATTCCCCAACATCAACTCATATAGGTGGACTATCTACCTGCACCGCCCAAGATCACCCGTTGAGGTTGATGTGGGCAGTGGTACGGCCGTGTCAGGGTGTGACGATCGGGGACGAACGCGCTGGGCGTCATCCGGAAAGGCTGGTCACACCATGGGCGACGACATCTCGACAGCGGATCTGCAGGCGCGCGTCGCCGCGCTGGAGGCTGAGAACCGGGTCCTGCGGGACCGGGTCGCCGCTCCGCCGGACACGACCGCCGTCGCCGCCTCCACGTACACCGCCCGCAAGACCGGACGCTGGCGACCGTTCGTCGCCGTGATCCTGATCGTGCTCGGCTGCGTCCTCGCCCCGCTCGCCATCGTCTCCGGCTGGGCGCGCGCGACCCTGACCGACACCGACAACTTCGTCGCGACGTACGCACCGCTGGCCAAGGACCCGGCCGTCCAGGCCTACGTCGTCGCCCAGACCATGGACGTCGTCAACAAGAACATCGACGTCGACTCCCTCACCGGCGAGGTGATCGACGGCATCAAGTCCCTCGGCGTCCGGCCCCGGGTCGGGGAGGCGCTTGACCTGCTGAAGGCGCCGGCCGCCCAGGGGATCGAGTCCATAATGCAGCGCGGCGTGGAGACGTTCGTCGCCTCCGACGCCTTCGCGACCGCCTGGCAGGAGGCCTTGCGAGTCAGCCACGCCCAGCTGACCGCCACCTTGAGCAACGACCCGAATGCCCTGCTCAAGGCGCAGACCGACGGCACCATCGGGATCGAGATCGGGCCGATCATCGCGCAGATCAAGCAGTCCCTGATCGATCGCGGCATCACGGTGGCCTCGCGGATCCCTGACGTCAACCGGACCATCCCGATCGCGCAGGCGGAGAACCTGCCGACGGCCCAGGTGGCGTACCGGGCCGTCGTGGCGGGCGGCACCTGGCTTCCGTGGGTCGCGCTCATCCTGCTCACCGCCGGCGTCCTGGTCGCCAAGCGGCGGGCCCGGACCCTGATCTGGGCCGCCGTCGGCCTCGCGCTGGGGATGATCGTCCTGCTGACCGGTTTCGTCACCGGACGCGCCGTGCTGCTGACCACGCTGCCACCGAGCGTGGTGCCGTCCAACGTCACGACGCTGCTCTACGACACCGTGGTGACCCCGATGAAGGACACCGCGACGGTCACGCTGGTGCTCGCCGTGGTGGTGGCGATCGTCGGCTGGATGTTCGGCCCGTTCGCGGCGCCTCGGCGGCTCCGCGGCCTGTATCTCGACGGCGTGGCGAGCCTGCGCGGTTCCGCCGAGTCGCGCGGCGTCACGACGGGCAAGGTCGGCGACTGGCTGTACGCCCAGCGCAAGGTCGTGCAGACCGTCGTCGGGCTGGGTGCCGCCGCGGCCCTGCTGCTGCTCCGCCCGCTCAGCATCGGCGAGATCATCGCCACGCTGGTCGTTGCGCTGATCGTGCTGATCGTCCTCAGCCTGGTGGAGCGCCCACCCACGGCTACGTCGGCCGATCAGGTCGACCCGGTCGATCGGGGCGGCCCGGCGGGCGACCACCCGACCGGCGGTGACCCGACCGTGCCCCTCCCGGCCGGCATATCTGGTCAGTGAACCGGGCCGTGGATGGCCGACCCTGATTCTCTCCCCTCAGCGCCGCCTGCCCCCTCGGATTCGCCGAGGTGGCCGGCACTGGAGGGACGAAATCAGGGATCCCCGCGCCGGACCCGTGGCTTAGCCGGTTAGTGCGCCCGGACTACGGTCAGAACGACCGCCGCGTCCTCGATCGCGGCCAGCGAGTGCCGCCCCGCGGGAATCGTGACGAGGTCACCGGCGCCGCCCTCCCACGTCTCGGTGGCGGTCGAGAGCTTCACCTGGCCCCGCAGGACCTGCAGGGTGGCCTCGCCCGGACTCTCGTGGTCGCGCAACTCACAACCGGCCAGCAGGGCGAGGACCGCCTGCCTCAGGTCGCACCCCTGACCGCCGTGAACAGTGTGCGCCGCGCGCCTCGCCGGGGCATCCCGGGCAACGGCCAGCTGTTCGTCGGCGAGAGTGGACAGCGATACCGACTGCATCGTGGTCTCCTTCGGATCCTCGGTCGATCAGCACGTACGCCGGATGGACGTGCGATCGCTGCCCAGAGTCTCCACCGGGGCGTCCGTGACCGGACCGCGGGGTCAGCCGCGAGTCCAGCAGACCCGGTCCCGCCGACCGCGAGCGCCACGACCTACCGCACGGTGTCCGGGTGCGCGCTCCGGATCGAGTGCCTCGAGCCTTCGTCCGGTCGGGGCGAGACTTCATACAGTTTGACATCGTGACAATGGACCGGGAGGCAGAGATGGCGGTTCCCGCCGAGAGCGAGCCGAGGTTGTTGATCAACACCGGCCGAGCGGCCGAAGCCGCCCGCGACGACGCGGCCGGTGCGATCTGGAAGCTCGAAACGGCCGAACGCCACCTGGACGCGAACGTGATCGCGTTGCCGGCCGGCACGATCATCCAGAAGCACTGGGGGCCCGACCTGGACGTGATGATGCACGTGATCGCCGGCTCCGGCCGGCTGACGACCGAATCCGGCTACGTCGACCTCAACCCCGGTGACTTGATCTGGCTCCCCCGCCGCTCGCAGCGTCAGATCACCGCCGGTCGCGCGGGGCTGCGCTACCTGACCGTCCACCCGCGCCGCCAATCACTCGTCCTCGAACCCCCGGGCCCCCGCGGGTCGTGACCGCGTCGCCCTCCCCTCAGATCTCGGATCCCCTGTGAGTCGTCGGATCCGGTCCACCGGATCCGACGGCCCCCAAGGGATCCGAACTCCGGCTAGGATCCGAAGTCCGGCTAGCCGCCGGTACGCAGGATTCCCCGGCTTCAGCGCTCCTAGCGCTCAGGTGCCCCCCTCGGCACTCCCGATCCCCCGGATTTCGGATTTGGAGCAGTTCGGATCCCCTGTCCGGAATCCGACGACCCATAGAGGATCCGAGGATCCATGAGGTCATCGGGTACGCCTCACAGCGGGCTGAGCCTGGCCCGCAACAGGCAGAACTCGTTGCCCTCGGGGTCGGCAAGGACGTGCCACTGCTCCTCGCCGGTCTGACCGATGTCGGCCGGACGCGCTCCGAGGGACAGCAGCCGCTCGAGCTCGGCGTCCTGATCGCGATCGGTGGCGTTCACGTCGAGGTGCAGCCGTGACTTGCCCGGCTCCGGCTCCTCGCGACGGCTGAGGATGATGGTCGGCTGCGGGCCACCGAACCCTTCTCGCGGCCCGATCTCGATCGAACCGTCCGCCTCCCGATCGAGCACGACGAAGTCCAGCACCGCGCACCAGAACCCGGCCAACAGCTCCGGATCCCGGCAGCCGAGCACCAGCTCACTGATCCGACATGCCATCGCGACACCTGCTCTCGATGAAAACCTTCGCCGCACGCCCGGGTCGGCGGTTCGGCGCGAAGAACCGTACCTCACCGTTGGACCGCGCATTGGCACCGAGGGCGTGGGTACTGGCCTCAGCATGGGTACTCGAAGGTGGCGTCGTGTTCCACTGGGGTGACGCGTACGGCCAAGGTTGGCTTCAGCTCGCCGAGCTCGGCCTTGCCCTCCTGCTGTCGGCGGCGATCGGAACGGAGCGCCAGCTTCGCCGTAAACCGGCCGGGATCCGGACGCATACGGTGGTGGGCCTGGGTGCCGCCCTGTTCCTCCTGGTGAGCAAGTACGGGTTCGACGACGTGCTGGAACCCGGACGTGTGGTGGTCGACCCGTCCCGAGTGGCAGCGCAGATCGTGTCCGGGCTCGGTTTTCTGGGCGCCGGCCTGATCTTCGTACGCCGAGATGCGGTTCGCGGGCTGACGACCGCGGCCACGATCTGGTTGGTCGCAGCCATCGCGACGGCGGCCGCGGCCGGCATGCCCCTGGTGGCCATCGCCTGCACGGCGGCGTACTTCGTCGTTCTCTATGTCATCACGCCGGCCGGTCGATATCTCGCCCGCGGAAGGCATGACGACGTCGACTTGATCTGTAGTTACGTCGACGGCCGTGGGATCTTGAGAGACGTGGTGGCCGTGTGCACCACTCAGGGCTGGTCCCTGACTCACCTCGACACCATCCGCGTCGACCCCCGGATCCCGATCGCCGAACCCGAGAACGGCGCGGAGGACCGCCGCATCGTGCAGGTCGAACTCGGGCTGTCCGGACGGGGCGCTACTGCGGGCCTGGTGATCGCCCTCAGCGAGTTGAGCGGTGTCGTCGGTATCCGTGAGGCGGACCGCGACGACTGAGCCCGCATCGCGTTGCCGCTGTCGAGCGAGATCGACGTGGTCCACGCGCGAATCCGCCCTGGGGTCCGCCAGGGGGGCAGATACGCCAGCCGAGCCGGAAGCACACCGGCAGGATTCGCCGGGATCGTGTTCATTTGCCCTGGTGAGGGCTCGCTTTCGGTGGGTGGAGCTAAGGGGATTCGAACCCCTGACCTTCTCGTTGCGAACGAGACGCGCTACCAACTGCGCCATAGCCCCGTGTGCTCGTCGCCGCGGGTGGCGGCGGGAACAGCAGGGAGAGACTTTACCACCTGATCGGCGGCCCGCTGACCAGTCGGCGAGCCGGTCCGAGACGAGCCGTGGTCAGGCGGAGGCGATGTCCCGGGAGCCGCCCTCGTCTCCCCGCTCGGCCTGTGCGGCGGGAGTCTCCGCGGTCTCGGGGGCGTCGGCGGTCACCGGGTGCGCGGGCGCGTGGGCGACCTGCGGTCCCGACAGATCGATGGTCCGCACCGTGCGAGGCGCCAGCGGCTTGGAGACGTACGTCGGCATCGTGATCGGCACCGGGTCCCACAGTGCGACCGCGTGGGGTTTCGGTTCCGAGGCGGCCTCAGCCGGTTCCGCGGACGCGATCCGGTCGTCGGACTCGACCTTCTTCCGGCCGAGGAACACCGTCTTCTCGTGGCCACCGCCGACGATCGACCGATAGCGCTGGTCCAGCCGCTTCCGCATCAGGTGAACGCTGACCCGGGAGACCGCGAAGAACGCGACCAGCAGCCCGCCGGGAATCGCCGCCGACCACCAGGGCAGCCAGCCGACCGCGCAGAGGCCGATCACCAGACTGATCACTGCAAGTAGCCCGAGCAGCACCCGGCGGCGGCGGTTCGCCGCCAGCCGGTCGAGCCGGCGGAGGTCGGCGATGGCTGCCCGCCGGGTCAGCGGGGTGGACACCTCGTACTCCGCGATCGGTTCGAGATCTTGATCAAGCAGAGGGGCGGTGCCGTGCCGCACGATGTGGACGTTCGCGGAGAACCGGTCGGCCGGGTCGGCCTCCTCGGTCTCCGGCTCGTCGCCGCGCCGCCGGACGAAATGGGGAACCAGATATGCCAGCCAGGCGATCGCAATCGCCGCAAAGATCACACCGGTCGTACCCACACCCCAGACCGTAGGGCGCCGCGGCGCGCGCGCCGACGATCTTGGTCGGTGTGTCGCCGGTCTCAGTGAACTTTGAGCCGCCGGCGGTTCATCCGGGCGGTCAGCGGCCGGCCTGCAGCCGCAGACCCGCGAGCGTCAGGTCCAACGCCGCGCGGAACTGATCGGCGTCGTCGTGGCCGTCGAACTCGTCGATGATCTCGTGCACGAACGGGAACTCCACCGGGTCGAGCTCTCGCCATGTCTGGGCCCACCGATGGAGGTACTCGTCGCGGTCGACCGCGCCGTCCCGCACCTCCGGCGGCGGTTCCTGAGCCAGGTCCATGGCGCTGCCGATGACCACGCCCACGATCGCGGAGACGGCATGAAACCGCTGCCGTGGCGTGAGGTCCAGGCGACGGGTCTGCTCGCCGATGCGCTCGTAGAGCCGCAACGCGTTCGTCTGGAGATCGGTGTTGCGCATGAAGTAGGTGCCCAGCCACGGCCGCTGCACGATCGCGTCGAACAGCGTTGTGGCCATCGCCCGGAGATCCTCGATCGGGTCCTGACTTGCCGGCTGCCGCTCGATATCGGTCAGCACCGCCCCCACGACGTGGTCGGTGGCGAGATCGAGCAGTTCGTCCTTGCTGGACACGTACCAGTAGATGCTGGCGACACCACCACCGAGACGGTTCGCGAGCGCCCGGAACGTCAGTGCAGGCGCGCCCGCCTCGTCGAGCAGGGCGACCGACTCGGTCAGCACGGCCTCCATCGAGTGCGAGGCGCGCTGACGTTCCCTCACGCGCCGGGACCGGGGGGTTGCCATGCCTCACATCCAATCGCACTTGCACAAGATCGAACAGTGTTCTATCCTATCGAACGTTGATCGATAACCAAACGACGTTCGATAGGAGGTCGCCATGACTGTCACCACAACCCACAGCACCGCACGCACCTACTCCTCGCTGCGCGCCGCCTGGATCCCGCTGGCCGCGCTCTGCATGGCCTTCTTCGTCGAGATGGTCGACAACACGCTGCTGTCGATCGCGCTCCCGACCATCGGCCGAGATCTCGGCGGCTCGACTGCCTCGCTGCAGTGGGTCGTCGGCGCGTACTCGCTGACCTTCGGCGGCCTGCTGCTCACCGCCGGCTCCTTGGCGGACCGGTTCGGTCGGCGCCGGGTCCTGCTGGGCGGGCTCGCCGTGTTCGGCTCGCTCAGCCTGTGCGTCGTGCTCGTCACCACGACCGGCGAACTGATCGCGCTGCGTGCCGCCCTGGGCATCGCCGCCGCCGCGATGGCGCCCATCACCAACTCGTTGGTCTTCCGGCTCTTCGACGACGACAAGCTGAAGATGCGCGCCATGACCGTGATGATCGTGGTCGGCATGGCCGGTTTCGTCCTCGGCCCGCTGCTCGGCGGAACCGCACTGGCCCACGTCCGGTGGGAGTGGCTGCTGGTCGTGAACGCGCCGATCGCGCTGATCGCGTGCCTCGGCGTCCGGTTCGGGGTGCCGGCCGACCGGCCGGAAGACCTGACCGACGACCGGCCCGACCTTCCCGGCGCCGTGCTGAGCGTCAGCGCCATCGGCCTCGCCTGCTACTCGCTGACCAGCGGCGTCCAGCACGGTTGGCTGTCGGCGATCACCGTCGCGTCGATCATCGGCGCCGTCGTCTCCGGAGCCGTGTTCGTCTGGCACGAGCGCCGCAGCGCGGCACCCATGCTCGATCTCCGGCTGTTCTCCACCGGTACGGTCCGCGGCGCAGCCATCGCCCAGATCGGAACGTCCATCGCCATGGCCAGCGTCATGTTCGGCCTGATCCTCCACTTCCAGTACGCGTACGGCTGGAGCCCGGTCCGCGCCGGCCTCGCCAACCTGCCGATGATCGTCACGATGATCGTCGCCGCACCCCTGTCCGAAGGGCTCGCACACCGGTTCGGACACCGCATCGCCTGCCTGATCGGTGCCGTCTTCCTGGCCGGCTCCCTGGCCGGTATGGCCTGGGCGGTGCATCACGGATACCTCGCGATCGCGATCTGCATGGTCGGGATGACCATCGGACTGCGGACGGTCATGACGATCTGCGCCGTCGCCCTCGTCGCCGCGATGCCCAGCAACCGCACGTCGATCGGTACCGCCCTCAACGACACCGCCCAAGAGGTCGGCACCAGCGTAGGTACCGCCGTGATCGGCACCATGATCGCCGCACTCGTCACCGCAACGCTGCCATCGGGCACCTGGAGCAGCGATCTGGTCCAGTCGTTCTTCCGCGGCGAACAGATCAGCTACGCCCTGCTCGCCGTCGTCGTCGGGCTCATCGTGACAGCCGGCGCGTTCACGCTCACCGACTCACACGCGACGGACGAACCCGCCTGAAGCAACTCGGCCGAGCACCGGTCCCCGGCTAGTCGCCGACGGCGGCAACCGCAGCGAGGATGGCGTCGATCGTGACCTGGGGGTGGGACAGCATCGACACGTGCGACCCGTCCACCTCGGAGATGGTGGCGCCCGCCCGCTCCGCCATGCGGCGTTGGGTCGACGCCGGGATCACCTTGTCCGCAAGGCCGACAACCGCCCAGCTCGGGATGGTCTTCCACGCGGTGGCGGTGGTCGGCGCCGTATTCGCCGACAGCGTGATCGGGCGCTGACCGGCCAGGATGAGTCCGCGGTCGGCCTCCGACAGGTCCTGCGCGAACGAATCGAAGACCGTCGAGCGCTTGAGAAAGGCCTCGGCGTCGCCCTCCGGTCCGGCCGGGTAGCCGGCGATGTCGAAGACGGCCGTGGGGTCGGGTACGTCGAAGGCCGATCCCGACCCGCCGAGGATCTGGAAGACCGTCTCGCCCTCATCGGGCACGAAGGCGTCCACATAGACGAGAGCGCGAACGTCACCGCCGGCCGCGCCCGCGTTCGTGATCACCACACCGCCGTACGAGTGACCGACGAGCACGACCGGACCGTTGGTGCGCTGCGCCAGGAACGATGCGACGTACGCCGCATCGGTTTCGACGCCGCGCAAGAGATTCGTCGGTGCCAGCACGTCGAATCCCTGACTCTGCAGCTCGGTGATCACGGGATTCCAGCTCGAGGCATCTGCCCAGGCCCCGTGGACGAGGACGATCGTGGGTCGGCTCATGGTGACGTCCTTTGTTCAGAACTGTGAGTGGAACGGAACGTGCTTCACCGCAAGCGGTGAGCGGTGCGATCACGGCCCCCACCGGGATGGGGCCCGGAGTCACGCAAGAGCTGGTCGGCGTTTCGCACGAGGCTATACCCCGACCCGACGCCGCGTACGTCCGGGCAACCTCCGACGGCCGACCGCACCGGTCCGAGGTGGGCGGGTCGACCGGTCTCGACGAGCACCGTGCCAGTCTGGGCGGATGGAGCTGATCTTCCTGCACGGCACCGCAGCCGCGGGCAAGTTGACCACCGCCCGTGCTCTCGAGGACCTCCTCGGCTACCCGGTCTTCCACAACCACCTCGTCGTCGACGCGCTGACCGCGGTCTTTCCCTTCGGCAGCGAGCCGTTCGTGCGGCTGCGGGAGGAGTTCTGGTTGCAGGTGTTCACCGACGCCGCGCGCAGCGCCCGCTCCCTGACCTTCACCTTCGCGCCGGAGGCCACCGTGCAGCACGGCTTCCCAGCCCGAGCACGAGCCCGGGTCGAGTCTTCCGGCGGCCGGATCTGCTTCGTGCGCTTGGTTGTCAGCGAGAGCGAGCAGGAGCGCCGCATCGGAAATCAGGACCGGAAGCAGTTCCACAAGCTCACCGATCTGAGCACGCTTCGACGGCTCCGCACCGACCGCAACGGCGTCGAGCAGCCGCCCGTCGAGCTGGAGATCGACACTGACACCACCACAGCGGAGGAATCGGCGGCTCTGATCGCAGACCACTTCCGATTGACCGCGCAGGAGCGGATGCAGCGCTACCCGGAGCCGTGATCAAGCCGCAGGCTCGAGATTCCCGTTCGCGAACGCTGCGCGCAGGCGATGGCACCCGATCCCTCCATCCCGGTCAGCCGCCGTTCCGCTTCGGGATCTCCATGCTTGCCCTGGCCCAGGTGGGCCGACAGCCGGAGCGGAGCTGGAGATCAGACGCTGCGGGTGATGGGAGGCAGTTGGTACGTGCCGTCGATCGCTGGTTGTCGGGGCTGGTACAGGCGGAAGATCGGCCTGAACCGCCCGGACGGGGTGGGGAGCCAGTTGGCGGCGGCGTCGTCCTCGACCGGTCGGTCGCTCTGCAGATACAGCGTGATCGAGCCGTCGTCGGCGGTGACGAGTCCGGGCGTGCGGTCACCGATGGAGTAGCGGTCGATGGGGTTGTCGACCAGGTAGAAGTCGGGGACGCCGTACATCGTCAACGACCAGAACGCATCGACCGGTGGTGGCGCAGGCAACCGCAGGGTGTACTGGTGAGCTCCGTCGAGTGGGGCGCCGTCGGCGTCGACGAAGGAGAGGAAGTAGGCGGCTTCGTAGCCGTGGTTGCCCCACAAGCCCGCGCGGGCGGCGACCGCGCGGGCAGCAACCGCGCGGGTGTCGTCATCGATCCGCCACGCGGGGGTGTCCAGGGTGCCGAGACCCAGGGCGTAGCGGTTGTAGTCGAAGATGTGCATCGCCGTCGTCCAGCCGGTGGGCGAGGTCGGCTGCCCGCTCATCAGGTCTTCGATGGTCTTGCGGCCGGCGTCCTCGGCCTGGACCAGGAGCTGGGCGAGCTCCGGGGCGGGGTCGACGTAGGGCGACTCGACGGAAGTCAGACCCAGCTGCGCCAGCCGATCGAGCCGGCCGGCCTCCTGCGGTGGTGGTGGGCAGGCGGCCAGATCCACCCGGAACGCCTCCCAGAAAGCCAGCTCGGCCGGAACTCGCGGATCCGGCTCGGGCAGGCCCGCGGCGGTTCGGGCCGAGTCCGGAGTCAGGGGATGCAAGGTGAAACCGGCTGCGAGGTTGCGCGCAGCGTCGAGGTCGTCGGGTCCGTCGACCTGCAGCCGCCCGACGATGACGAGCAGGTTCGTCGGTGCCTGGATCACCTCCAGGTCGGCCCCGGCATCGACGTCGCCGTCCTCGGGTCCGACGAGCAGGAACCGGCGTTCCTCGGTGCCGGTGGCCCGGCGTCCTACGTAGGCGAAGTTGTTGGTCCAGGCATCGACGAACTGCAGCACGTAGTAGCGGCCCGCGGTGTCGGGAACGTGCAGCACCAACGGCCCACCGGTGAGGTCGCACGGCGCCATCAGATACACCGTGTCGTTGTTCGGACTGACGAAGTGGGTGCTCGGACCAAGCAGGTCGTGCGCATAGCCGAACGTGTTCAGCGGCGTCACCCCCGGCATCGCCGATGCGGTCCCGGCCGGCAGCCGGGCCAGCTCGCGCAGGCAGTACTCCAACGGATAGCCGTACAGGAACGCTGCAACGGCCTCACTGACAGCGTCCGGTCCTGCAGTCGACATCGGGCCTTCCTGGTAAGAGGAACTTCTCCCCCACCGGTGCTGGCGACGCTACACGAGCGGGAAGGAGCCGCTGACGACACGGCGGAGTCGCGTCGAGTGAGCAGTTCTTGGTCACCCGGAGGACTGATAGCGCCTTGGCCGGGACACCCCGCGCACCGGACTCGAGATCAGGGCGAACGCGTGCGTCCGGCCGGAGTGGATACGCGCCGCGCCTGTACGTCCCCGGCGGTCGCACGGTCAGCCGAGCTCCCAGCGCCGCAGCAGACCCTCCGGCACCTCCTCGCTGTTCAGTGCGAAGACGAGATGATCACGCCAGTCGCCGTCGATGTGCAGGTAGCGCGGCCGCATCCCCTCCGGCCGGAACCGCAACTTCTCCACCACCCGGAGACTCTTGGTGTTCTCCGGCCGGATCGCGACCTCGATCCGGTGCAGCCGCATCACCTGGAAGCAGTAGTCGGTCGCGAGCGCGACCGCGGTCGGCATCACGCCGCGCCCGGCCCAGCGTTGATCCAGCCAGTAGCCGATCTGCCCCCAGGAGGCCGAGCCGCCGACGATGCCGCTCACGGTGAGCTGCCCGGCCAGCACCCGTCGGCCGTCGCCGGAGTCGTAGTGCACCAGCCACGGAAGCACGCGTCCCTCGCGGGCCTGCCGGGCGAACATCCGGACCAGCCCGCTGTACGTCGCCGGGCCGGACTGCGATCCCGGCGGCAGGGTCGCTTCCCAGGGCTGCAACCAGGCGTGGTTGCGGCGCCGGACCTCTTCCCACGCGGCCCGGTCACGTTGCCGCATCGGCGCCAGGGTGACCGGCCCGTGGGAGATGGTCACCGGCCAGCGGTGCGAACCGAGTCGGGTCAGCTCCGAGCCCGAGCGGGACTGACCGAGCCCCGGGCCCACCTCAGTGATCCCCACCCCGCAGCTGGTCGATCGCGTGGACGAGCACCGGCCGGAGCACGGCCATCCCGTCTCGAGCGCCGCCGCTGGAACCCGGGAGATTGACCACGAGGGTACGTCCGGCCGTGCCCGCCAGCCCCCTGCTCAGCATGGCGGTCGGCACTCCATGCTGCACACCGTAGCGGGATATCTCGGCGGCGAGATGGGGCAGGCTCCGCTCGATCACGGCGGCGGTCTGCTCCGGGGTGTGGTCGTTGGGATTGAGCCCGGTGCCGCCGCTGGTGATCACCACCGCCGCTCCGTCCTGGATCGCCGTACGGAGCGCGGCGCCGACGGCAACGCCGTCCGGCACCACCCGCGGCCCCCAGACCTCGAAGCCGAGCTCGGCCAGTACGTCCGCGATGATCGGGCCGGACCGGTCCTCGTACACGCCGGCCGAGGCCCGCGTCGATACCGTGATCACGACCGCGGTCGGGGCGGCCGCCGGCGGATCCCCCTCCGACGCTGTCACCGGTCGCGCCGCCAGTCGCCGCTGCGCCCGCCGGTCTTGCTCAGCACACGGACGTCGGTGATCACGGCCGCCTTGTCGACCGCCTTGATCATGTCCACCAGGCTGAGCGCGGCCACGCTGACCGCGGTGAGCGCCTCCATCTCCACCCCGGTTCGGTCGGTGGTCTTCACCGTCGCGGTGATCTCCACTCCCTGGTCGAGCACCTCGGCCACCAGGTCGACGCCGCTGATCGCGAGCGGATGGCACAGCGGGATCAGTTCCGGCGTCCGTTTCGCGCCCTGGATCCCGGCGATCCGCGCGACCGCCAGGGCATCGCCCTTCGGCACCGTCCCGTCGCGGAGCGCCGCGACGCATTCCGCGCTGAGCCGGACGAACCCGGCGGCGGACGCGGTCCGGGCCGTGACGGCCTTGGCCGAGACGTCGACCATCCGGGCCTCGCCGGCCGGGCTGAGGTGCGGGAAGTGGGGACCCTCGGCGTTCATCGGTCGTCACCCGTCGGTGGTGAGGTCATCTCAGTGGTGGTCGGCCAGCATCCAGACCGAGACCTCGTCGCCCACGCCAACGAGGTCGGTGTCTTCGGGCAGGACCACGAGCGCGTTCGCCCGGGCCAGATCGCCGAGCAGGTGCGAGCCGTGACCGCCGACCAGCGACACCTGCCGGTGGCCGTCCTCGCCCACGCTGACGTGGCCGCGGGCGAACTGGCGCTTGCCGACGATCGACGGCATCGCGTGCGCGGCCCGGCAGTGCAGCTCCGTCCGGACGTACGGCGTCGAACCCATCATCTTGCGCAACACCGGCCGGACGAACACCTCGAAGGAGACGAACGCGCTGACCGGGTTGCCGGGCATCATGATGATCGGCACCTCGTCCTCGCCGATCAGGCCGAAGCCCTGGGGTTTGCCGGGCTGCATGGCCACCGCGGCAAAGTCGGTCCGGCCGAGCTCGGGCATCACCTGCTTGATCACGTCGTAGTCGCCCTGGCTGACCCCGCCGGTGGTGAGGATCAGGTCGGCACGGATCAGCTGGTCGGTGATGACCTCCTTCACCGCGTCCGGATCGTCGCCCACCCGGCCGACGCGATACACCTGGGCGCCCGCCGCCCGGCAGGCGGCGGCCAGCAGGAACGAGTTCGAGTCGTAGATCTGATGCTCGGACTCGCGGAGATAGCCGGGCTCGGCCAGCTCCGACCCGGTCGAGATCACCACCACCCGGGGCCGGGGACGGACCATCACCGCGTCGATCCCCATCGCGGCGAGCAGCGAGATGTCACGGGGCCCCAGCTGGTCGCCGGCCCGATAGATCACGCTGCCGGCGGCCACGTCCTCACCGACCCGGCGGATGTGCTGGCCGTATTCGGACGCGGCGACGATGGTCACGTCGACGTCGCCGCGATCGGTGTTCTCGTACGGGACGATGGCATCGGCGCCCTCGGGCACGGGGGCCCCGGTCATGATCTTCATCGCGGTGCCGGGCGCCAGCGGGTGCGGTGCCGCCTGCCCCGCCGCGATCTCGCCGACCACCGGCAGCACCACCGGCTCGCCGGCGCTCGCGCGCTCGACGTCGGCGGCCAGCACGGCGTAGCCGTCCATCGCCGAGTTGTCGAAACCGGGCAGGTTGAGGCCGGCGACCACGTCCTCGCAGATGCTGAGATCGATCACGTCGAGCAGCTGCTGCCGAAACGGCGGCAACTCGGCGACCATGCTGAGCAGGTAGTCACGGTGGTCGTCGACCGACCGCATCCCGTTCGCGCCGGCGACGGGCGCGCCGGGCAGCGGGACGGCCTCGGGCGCGGGCGCCTCGGGCTCGGTGGTCTTGCGTCGACCGAACAGCGGCATGCGCCCACCCTACGATGCACGCCGCTCGACCGGCGGGCACGCGCCCCGAGTCATCCGGGATGTCCCCGGGGCGCGCGCGGTGGGCTCAGTCGACGGGCCACTCGGTCAGCCAGACCGTCGTCTCACCCGGCAGCATGCCGTCGACCAGCGGGGCGCTGCTCAGCCGGACGACGCCATCGGCCAGGGCCACCGGCTCGGTGCCGAAGTTGCTGACGCAGTGCCAGCCGCCCGGGCGGACGAAGTGCAGGACATCGTCGCGCCCGGTCTCCACCCAGCTCAGCTCCTCCACGGTCTGCAGCTGGCGGCGCAGCCGCAGCGCCTCGCTGTAGGTCTCCAACGTCGACTCGGCGCGACCCCGCTGGGCCGCGACGGCCGTGCCCGAGAAGCCGGCCGGCTGCGGGAGGTGGGCCGGACCCGAGCCGAAGCCGAACGAGTGGCCCGCGCTGTCCCACGGCAGCGGGACCCGGCAGCCGTCGCGGCCCTTCTTGGTGTTCTCCGTCCGGAGCCAGATCGGGTCCTGCAGGGCCTCCCGGGGGATGTCGGCGACCTCGTGCAGCCCGAGCTCCTCACCCTGGTAGAGGTACGACGACCCGGGCAGGGCGAGCATCAGCAGGGTCGCGGCACGGGCCCGGCGCAGGCCCTGCGCCACGTCCACGGCCGGCTGCATGCCGTCGGTCATCAGCCACTCGTCGTAGTCGGTGCCGGCCGGCAGACCATAGCGGGTGGCGTGCCGGACCACGTCGTGGTTGGACAGCACCCAGGTCGAGGAGCTGCCGGTCTTCTCGGCCTCGTTCAGGCAGAACGTGATCACGTCGTGGAAGGCCGTCGCATCGTAGTCGGCCTTGAGCAGGTCGAAGTTGAATGCCTGGCCGAGCCCGGTCGGCCGGGCGTACAGCGCACGGCGCTCGCTCGGGGCGTACGCCTCGGCGACAGCGGTCCGCGGCGGGTCGTAGGAGTTGAAGACCTCGCGCCACTCGGCGTAGATCTCGTGCACCTCGTTGCGGTCGTAGAGCGGATCGGTGCCGTCCAGCGGCACGCCCTCGTCCTCCAGCGTCGGCTTGCTGCGCAGCGGCCAGGACAGATCCTTGGCCAGTGCGTGCGCGACGTCGACCCGGTAGCCGTCGACGCCCCGGTCGGCCCAGAACCGCAGCGTGGTCTTGAAGTCCTCACGCACCTCCGGGTTGTCCCAGTTCAGGTCCGGCTGCTCCGGCGCGAACAGGTGGCAGTACCACTGGCCACCCACTCCGTCGACCGATGGCAGGCGGGTCCAGGCCGGGCCGCCGAAGTGGCTGATCCAGTCGCTCGGGGGCTGCTCTCCGTTCTCGCCCAGACCGTCACGGAAGATATAGCGGTTGCGGGCCGCCGAGCCCGGCGCCGAGGCCAGCGCCTCGGCGAACCACGGGTGCAGGTCGGAGGTGTGGTTCGGCACGATGTCGACCACGACCTTGATCCCGACCGCGTGCGCGGCGGCCACCATCGCGTCGAAGTCGTCCAGGGTGCCCAGCTCGGGGGCGACGTTGCGGTAGTCGGCGACGTCGTACCCGCCGTCGGCCAGCGCCGACGGATAGAACGGGCTCAGCCAGATCGCATCGACGCCGAGGCCGGCCAGATAGCCGATCCGCGACGTCACGCCGGCGATGTCGCCGATTCCGTCGGCATTGCTGTCGGCGAAGCTGCGCGGGTAGACCTGGTAGACCACGGCCTGACGCCACCAGTCGGCGTCGAGTCGGAGGTCCGGGGACAGCAGTGCGGAGTCGGTCATGAGGGAGTCCTCGGGAGCTTGGGTGGCGGTGACGCTGATCCAGAGCGGAATGACAGCGCTTGCATTAAGCGTACGATCGGCACTCGCGTCGGTCAACGCGAAACGGGCGGCCGGAATGTCAGGTCGATCACACCGCTAGACTGACTGCGCTTGCAGCTTGGATCGAGGGGATCACCGATGAGCTCCGCGCGCTCCCGGATGGAGGACGTCGCCGCCCGCGCCGGCGTCTCGGTGGCCACCGTCTCCCGGGCCCTGCGGGACTCGCCGCTGGTCTCGGATGCGACGAAGCAGAAGGTGCTCGCTGCCGCCGAGGAGCTCGACTTCGCCGTCTTCCGCGCCGCCTCCGCCCTGGCCAGCGGGCGGGTCGGCCGGATCGCCGTGCTGATCAGCGGGCCGGTCCGGGCCTGGTTCAACGGTGCCGTGCTGGACGGGCTGTACGACGGGCTGCGCGCGGCCGAGCACGAGCTGTCGGTCTATCGGGTGACCAGCCTGGCCGACCGGGAGGCGTTCTTCGGCACCCTCCCGGTCCGGCGCAACGCGGACGCGCTGGTGGTCACGTCGTTCGCTCTGACCACCGACGAGCGCGACCGGCTGAGCTCGATCGGGATGCCGCTGGTGTATGTCAATCAGCAGGTCGAGGGATTGCCGAGCGTGTCCATCGACGACGCGGCCGCCACCCGGCTCGGCATTCGCTATCTGGTCAATCTCGGTCACCGCTGGCCCGCCTTCGCCCAGGTCGACGCCAGGATCGGGTTCACCTACAGCGCCCTGGGCCGGCTGGACGGCTATCGCGCGGAGCTGGCCGGGCTCGGTGCCACGGCGTCGGACGTACGCGTGTTGCGGGCGCGCGGCGCGGACGACGGGGAGTCGGTGGTCGCCCAGCTGCTCGGGCTCGCCGACCGGCCGAGCGCGGTGATGGCGGAGTCCGACGAGCTCGCGTTGAGCATCATGGCGGCGTGGACCCGGCTCGGGCTGCGAATTCCGGACGACCTCTGCGTGCTCGGCTTCGACGACCAGACCCTGGCGGAGACGTTCGGGCTCAGCACCGTGGCCCAACCGGTGACCGAGCTGGGCCGGCGGGCCGCGGCGATGGCGCTGCAGCTGGCGGCCGGTGAGGAGCCGGCGCAGCGGGAGGTCTTGCTGCCGGTTCGGCTCGTGCTCCGCCGGACGACGGCCGCCCTGCGTCGGTGAGCCGGCGCGGACGGCAGCACCTACGATGACCGCCGTGCCCGACGATCCGGACGACCCGGCGCTGATCGCCGCGAAGCGAGCCCTGCGCGCCGAGCTCCGCCGGCGGCGGGACGCCCGGCCGGCCGAGCGACGCGGCGCCGACGATCGGGCTCGCGCCGATGTGCTGCTGACCAGGCTGGAGCTCGCCGGACCGGCCTGCATCGCCGGCTACCTGTCCGCCGGATCCGAACCGGGCACGCTCGCGATCGTGCACCGGCTGGCCGGCCGGGGCTTCGAGGTGCTGCTGCCGGCCTCCCGCGACGGCGCCTGGGCCGAACCGGCCTGGGCGCGCTATTCCGGTCCGGACGAGCTGCAGCTCGGTCCGCGGGCGATCAGCGAGCCGCGCGGCGACCGGCTCCCGGCGGAGGCGGTCGCTCGGGCCCAGGTCGTGCTGTGCCCCGGGCTGGCCGGGACCGCCCGCGGCGAGCGGCTGGGCCGCGGCGGCGGGTGGTACGACCGGGTGCTCCCGCTCGTCACCGGCACCAGGGTCCTCCTGCTGAACGACGACGAGGTGCTCGAGGCGCTGCCGGTCGGCCCGCTGGACGCTCGGGTCGACGCCATCGTGACCCCGACGGCTTTCCGGGAGTGCCGGGCCTGATCAGCGAACCCGGAAGCCGGCCTCCGCCGCCGGCTGCTCGTCGACCACCTCGAGCTTGGTGACATAGGCCTGGGCCGGACCGTTGCGCGCCCAGGCGATCATCTCCTCGACCGCGTCCGGCTCGCCCTCGAACACCGCCTCGACCCGACCGTCGTCCCGGTTGAGCACCCAACCGCGGACGCCCAGCCGCTGCGCCTCGCGCTTGCAGCCGTCCCGGAAGAAGACGCCCTGGACGCGACCGCTGATCACCACCCGCCGACGGATCATGGGCCAAGTCTGGCGCAGCCCGGTCAAAGCCAGCGGCGCACCCGGGAGCGGTAGTCCTCGTACGGCCGCCCGAGCTCGGCCCGCAGATAGGCCTCCTCGGGCAGGATCGCTCCCCAGAGCAGGCCGGCCCAGGCGAGCGGCAGCAGGACCAGCGCGCCCCACGAACCCGCCAGCAGCGCGAGCCCGGCGTAGAGCGCAAGCAGTCCGACGTACAACGGGTTGCGGGAGAACCGATACGGTCCCGACTCCAGCAGCGCGCTGGTCGACTGGCCGGGCAGCAGCCCGGTCCGATGGCGCGCGAACAGCAGCAGGCACCAGCCGTTCCAGACCGCGAAGACGGCGACCAGCACCCAGCCCACGACGCCGGCCCACCGGCCGACGTCGAGCGAGACCCCGACCAGCCGCTCCAGCCCGTAGCCCACCAGCCACGGCACGGCGACAGCGATCGGCGGCCAGATCCGGAATCTCGGCGACGGCGGTGCGTCCGGCATGGCCTAGGCCGGTGCGTCGGAGAGGACCGACGGCGCGAGCGTCGCCTCCGGCCCCGGTGTGCCCCCCAGTGCCTCGACCAGCAGTTCCCGGGCTCGACCCAGGTGCTCGCGGAGCAGGGTTGCGGCGTCGTCACCGCGTCCCGCGCAGATCAGGTCGAGCAGCCGCTGGTGCTCGGCGACGATGATCGCCGGGCTCAACCGCTGGCTGCCCTGCAGCTGAGCCATGCAGAGTTTCACCTCCGATGTCAGCGAGTGATACATCCTGCTGGTCCGCGGGCTGCCCAGCGAGTCGATCAACGACGTATGGAAGCGCATGTCCGGGTCGACCACGTCGTAGACCTCCGCCTGCCAGAGCCGGCCGATCTCCTCGTTCGCCTCCCGCGAGGCGGCCGGCACGGAGCGATCCCGGGCGAGCCGGCGCAACACCTCCGCCTCGAGATATTCCCGCGACCGATAGATGTCTCTGACGTCGTCGGGGCCGAGCTGAACGACCCGGGCGGTCTTGTGGTTGCTGCGGACCAGCACCTGCTCGGTGACCAGCTTCTCGATCGAGGCCTTCGCGGTCGCCCGCGCCACCTCGTATCTGCTGGCCACCTCCGCCTCGGTCAGCGCCTCCCCCGGTCCCAGCTCGCCCGAGAGCACGCGACGCCGCAGATCGTCCGCGATCGCGTCCACCACCGAGAGCACCGTCACTCGTGCGACCACAACAGTCCACCTCCGAACTGTGAGTCTAGTCACCTGGTTCGGCCAGATGTCTTGCTCATTCAGCCAACTTGCTGAACAATTCAGCAAATCAGCTCACCCGCTCAATGAGGAGATCCGGATGTTCGAGCAACCACTCGCCCCTGTCGGCGGCTCGCTGGCGATGTCGGCGCTGACCGCCGCGATCCCGCTTGCGCTGCTGTTCGTGCTGCTGGGTGTGTTCAAGATCAAGGCCTGGAAGGCGGCGCTGGTCGGCCTGGCGGCGTCCGTCGTGCTGGCGATCGTGGCCTGGCAGATGCCGGTCGGTATGGCGCTCAGCGCCACCGCCGAGGGCGCGTTCTACGGCGCGTTCCCGATCCTGTGGATCCTGGTCAACGCGATGTGGGTCTACCAGTTGTCGGTGGACACCGGCTGGTTCGCCGTGCTGGGTGACAAGATCCGCTCGCTGTCGGACGACCAGCGGATCCTGGCCATCCTGATCGCGTTCTGCTTCGGTGCCCTGCTGGAGTCGCTGGCCGGCTTCGGCGCGCCGGTGGCCATCTCCGCGGCCATGCTGATCGCCGCCGGGATGAAGCCGATGAAGGCCGCCGTCGTCTCGCTGCTGGCCAACACGGCACCGGTCGCGTTCGGGGCGATGGGCGCTCCGATCATCACGCTCGCCGCTGTCACCGGGATCGACCTGCACACCCTGTCCCAGATGGCCGGCCGGCAGACGCCGTTCGTTGCGCTGATCGTGCCGCTGGTACTGGTCTTCCTGGTGGACGGTCGCCGCGGGGTTCGGCAGACCTGGCCGATCGCCCTCGTGGCCGGCGCGACCTTCGGCCTGGCCCAGTTCGTGACGTCCAACTTCATCACGGTCGAGATCACCGACATCGTCGCCTCGATCTCCACCGTCGTCGTGGTGCTGCTCATGCTCCGGGTCTGGAAGCCGGCCAACCCGATCCAGCTGCACGCCGAACCGCTCACCGCCGACAGCGACACCGACCTGACCCGGATCGCCGGCGGCGACACGCTGGTCGCCGATGCGGTCGAGGTCAAGACCCAGGGACGGCTGCGGACTCTCGGCGCCATCGCGCCGTACGCGATCATCATCGTGATCTTCTCGATCAGCCAGCTGCCGCCGGTGAAGTCGTGGCTGCTCGGCAACGGGATGGTCAGCTTCCGCTGGCCCGGTCTCGATGTCGTCAGCGCCAGTGGCAAGCCGGCCAGCGCTCAGACGTTCAAGCTGGACCACCTGCGGGCCACCGGCACCCTGCTGCTCTTCGCCGGCATCATCACCGCCCTCGTCTATCGCGTTTCGCCCCGGCGAATGCTCCTCGCCTACCGGGAGATCCTGGTCAAGCTCCGCTTCACCATCGTGACCGTGCTGGCGGTGCTCGCCCTGTCGTTCGTGATGAACCTGTCCGGTCAGACCGCCAGCTTGGGGAATGCGCTGGCCGCGGCGGGGTCCTTCTTCGTGGTGCTCTCACCGGTGCTGGGCTGGGTCGGTGTCGCGATCACCGGGTCCGACACCTCATCCAACTCGCTGTTCGGCCTGCTGCAGGTGACCGCGGCGACCAAGGTCGGGCTGGATCCGGTTCTGATGGCCACCACCAACTCCTCCGCCGGCGTGCTCGGCAAGATGATCTCCCCGCAGAATCTCGCGGTGGCGGCCGCCGCGGTCGGCATGGCCGGCAAGGAGGGCGACATCTTCCGCAAGCTCGTCGGCTGGAGCCTCGGTCTGCTGGCCGCCTTCACCGTGCTCGTGGTGCTGCAGGCTAGCGTGCTGTCGTGGATGGTCCCGTGACCGTGACGACCCCCCGGCCCACGCCCGCCGCCGCGGCGCCGCCTCTGCTTCGCCGCCTGCAGGAAGCACTGCCCGAGCGCGGCCAGGCCCGCGGCGAGGAGTTCGATCGGCTCGCCGCGGCTCACGACGCGTCCCACTTCCTGCTGGTGCCGAGCGCGGTCGTCGCCCCGCGCACTGCCGAGGAGGTCGCCCGGCTGCTCCGGGCGACCGCAGTGGCCGGCACGCCGCTGACGTTCCGATCCGGTGGCACCAGCCTGTCCGGTCAGGCCGTCACCGACGGCGTGCTCGCCGACGTCCGGCGGCACTTCCGCGGGATCGAGGTGCTCGACGGGGGCGAGCGCGTCCGGGTCCAGCCCGGCGCGACGGTGCGGCAGCTGAACGCCCGGCTGGCCGCCTACGGTCGCAAGTTCGGGCCCGATCCGGCCAGTGAGGCCGCCTGCACCATCGGCGGCGTGGTGGCCAACAACAGCAGCGGGATGGCCTGCGGCACCGTCGAGAACAGCTATCGCACCCTGGAGTCGGTCGTCGCCGTGCTCGCGTCGGGGACGGTGATCGACACCGGGGCGCCGGACGCCGACGAGCTGCTCCGCAACCGCGAGCCCGACCTGTACGCCGGACTGATCCGGCTGCGGGACCGGGTGCGCGACAACCCCTCCTCGACCGCGAAGATCGCCCAGCAGTTCGCGATGAAGAACACGATGGGCTACGGGCTCAACTCGTTCACCGACCACACGTCCCCGGTCGACATCCTCACCCACCTGATCGTGGGAAGCGAGGGAACGCTTGCGTTCGTCGCGTCCGCCACCTTCCGGACGATTCCGCTCCGACGCAAGGCGTCGTCCGGTCTGTTGATCTTCGACGATCTGTACGCGGCGAACCGGGTGCTGCCGGAGCTGGTGGCCACCGGGGCCTCCACGCTGGAGCTGATGGACGCCACCTCGCTGCGGGTCGGCCAGTCGTTCCCGGACTGCCCGGCACCGATCGCCGCGCTGGACGTCAACCGGCAGGCCGCCCTGCTGGTCGAGTACCAGGCCACCGATGACGAGGGACTCGCCGAGCTCGTCGCCGGCGCCGAGCCGGTGCTGCGCGGGCTGCCCGTCCGGCAGCCGGTGACGCTGAGCGGGGACCCATCCGCCCGCGGGAAGCTGTGGAAGCTGCGGAAGGGCCTCTACACCTCGGTCGCCGGTGCCCGGCCGAGCGGGACCACCGCACTGCTGGAGGACGTCGTCGTGCCGGTGGCCACCCTGGCCGATACGTGTGCGGAACTGGCTCGGCTCTTCGACGAGTACGCCTACCGCGACAGCGTGATCTTCGGTCATGCCAAGGACGGCAACATCCACTTCATGCTGACCGACCGGTTCGAGAGCAGCGACCAGCTGGCCCGCTACTCCGACTTCACCGAGGATCTGGTCGAGCTGATCTTGGCCAACGACGGCTCGCTCAAGGCAGAGCACGGCACGGGCCGGGTGATGGCGCCGTACGTCCGCCGGCAGTTCGGCGACGAGCTGTATGCGGTGATGTGCGAGGTGAAGGCGCTGTTCGACCCAGCCGGGCTGCTCAACCCCGGCGTGGTGATCACCGACGACGACCAGGCGCACCTGCGGCACATCAAGCTCGCCCCGACCGTCGAGCCGGAGGTCGACCGCTGTGTCGAGTGCGGCTACTGCGAGCCGGTCTGCCCGAGCCGAGACCTCACGCTGACTCCCCGGCAACGGATCGCCGTCCGCCGGGAGATCCGCGCCGCCGAGCTCGCCGGAGACCACGAGCGGGCGGAACGGCTGGAGCAGGCGTACGGCTACGCCGGAATCGAGACCTGCGCCGTCGACGGCATGTGTCAGACGGCGTGCCCGGTCCTGATCAACACCGGGGACCTCGTGCGCCGGCTGCGCCGCGAGAATCTGCCGAAGGTGGCCGGAGCGGCCTGGACCACGGCCGCCGGGCACTGGTCGGCGGCGACCCGGGCGGGTTCGCTGGGGTTGTCGCTGGCCGATCACGTCCCGGGCCCGCTGGTCGGTCCGGTGAGCAAGATCAACTCGGCCGCCCGGCGGGTGGTCGGTGCCGAGCAGCTGCCGCTGTGGTCGCCCGAGCTTCCCGGCGGCGGCCGCTCCCGGCGGCGCGACCGGCCGGCCCTCGCGGGTGCCCGCGGAGCCGACGAAACAGCGCCGGACGCGGTCTATCTGCCGGCCTGCGTCAATGCGATGTTCGGCCCGGCCGAGGGTCCCGGGGTCCAGATCGGCTTCGAGCAGCTGTGCGAGCGGGCCGGGATCGTCCTCGACGTGCCGGCAGAGATCGACTCGCTGTGCTGCGGCACGCCCTGGTCGTCGAAGGGCGTGGCGGACGGCTATGCGCGGATGCGGCAGCGCGTGTTGCCGATCCTGCGCCGGGCGACCCGGGACGGCGCGCTGCCGCTGGTCTGCGACGCCTCCTCCTGTACCGAGGGTCTGATCAAGATGCTGAGCAGCGCCGACGGGCCGGCGATCCGGGTGATCGACATCGTGACCTTCGTCGCCGAGCGGATCGTGCCCAGCCTCGGTGATCATCGCCGGATCGCGTCGATCACGCTGCACCCCACCTGCTCGTCCACCCAGCTGGGCATCGACGACGACCTGCGAACCGTGGCCGGCGCCGTCGCCGAACGGGTCGACGTCCCCGCGAGCTGGGGCTGCTGCGCCTTCGCCGGCGACCGCGGCATGCTGCACCCGGAGCTGACCGCGGCGGCGACCGCGGCGGAGGCGGCCGAGGTGACCGCACTCGGCGGGGCCGCGCATGCGTCCTGCAATCGCACCTGTGAACTCGGCATGACGCGGGCCACCGGTCAGACCTACCGGCACGTGGTCGAGCTGCTGGCCGAGGTCACGGCACCCGACCCCGGCCACGCGTAGGTGCCGGCGACGCACGCGTGACGGGGGTGACGGGTGTCAGCCGCGAGCGGCCAGGTAGTGGCTGTAGCCGTAGGAGGTGACGAAGGAGGGGAATTCCTCGTCCAGGCAGCCGTGCTCGAGGATGTCCTGGGCCGCGGTGATGGTCCACCGCTCGCTCTCCGGTGTCCGCTCCAGCATCCGCTCGACCTCCTCGGCCAGCATCGCCGAGACCAGTTCACGGGTGATCTGCACGCCGCCGGAAGTGGTGGCGCGGTGCCGGATCCACTGCCACAGCTGCATCCGGGAGATCTCCACCGTCGCGGCGTCCTCCATCAGGTGATCGATGGCCACCGCGCCCTGGCCGGCCACCCAGGACGACAGATAGACCAGCGGCACCCGCAGATCGGTCCGGACCCCCGACAAGGTCACGGTCCGCGGCAGGTCGCCGAGATCGCTCAACTCCCGGGCCGTGACGTGCACGTCGTCGCGCCGCCGGTCGAGCTGGTTCGCCCGTTCCCCCAGCACCCCGGAGAACACCTCGGTACAGGTCGGCACCAGGCCCGGATGCGCCACCCAGGACCCGTCGAAGCCGTCGCCGGCCTCGCGGGCCTTGTCCGACCGGGTCTTCTCCAACGCTGTCGCGGTGGCCTCCGGCGACGCCGCGCTTGGCACGAACGCCGCCATCCCGCCGATCGCGTGGGCGCCCCGCTCGTGGCAGGTCTTCACCAGCAGCTCGGTGTAGGCCCGCATGAACGGCACCGTCATCGTGATCTCGGCGCGGTTCGGCAACACCGCGCTCGGGTCGTCGGCATGGTTCTTGATGAACGAGAAGATGTAGTCCCAGCGGCCCGCGTTCAAGCCGGCGCTGTAGTCCCGCAGCTCGTACAGGATCTCGGCCATCTCGAACGCCGCCGGGAACGTCTCGATCAGGCAGGTCGCCCGGATCGTGCCGTGCGGGATGCCGAGCGCCTCCTCGGCCCAAGCGAACACGTCGTGCCACAGCCTGGCCTCGTGGTGGGACTGCAGCTTGGGCAGATAGAAGTACGGACCCCGCCCGTCGTTGATCAAGGTCAGCGCGTTGTGGAAGAAGAACAGACCGAAGTCGACGAACGCGGCCGGGATCGCCTGCCCGTCCATCACCAGGTGCTTCTCGGTCAGGTGCCAGCCCCGCGGCCGGACCATGATCGTCGCCGTGTCGCGGTTCAGCTCGTAGCGTCGTCCGTCCGGGCCGGTGAAGTCGATCTGCCGGCGAACCGCGTCGTAGAGGTTGAGCTGGCCCTCGATCACGTTCGACCAGGTCGGTGACGTGGCGTCCTCGAAGTCGGCCATCCAGACCCGCGCGCCGGAGTTCAGCGCATTGATCGTCATCTTCGCGGTCGGCGGTCCGGTGATCTCGCAGCGCCGGTCTTCCAGCCCCGGGGCGGTCGGCGCCACCCGCCAGCTCGGATCGTTCCGGATCGAGGCGGTCTCGGGCAGGAACTCGTACGGCCGTGGCTGGTCGCGCCGGCACCGCCGGACCGCGAGCAGCTCGGCCCGGCGGCCGGCGAACTGCCGGTGCAGGCCGCAGACGAAGTCCAGCGCGCCGTCGGTCAGGATCTCCTCGTACCGCTCGCCCGAGGCGCCGGTCACCCGCAGCCGGCTGGTCAACGGCCGGTGCGGGGTGCGGAACGGGCTGTGTGCGTAGTGCTGCTGGGTGTCGAAGCGAGGCTCCGCGGTGATGGTCATGGTCGTTTCTCCTGATCTTTGATAGGCGCGCTGGGCCTGTCGAAGCGCAGCTGCTGGATGGTGCGCCCTTCGACAAGCTCAGGGCACGTATGCGCGCTGAGCCTGTCGAAGCGCTCGGGGCACGTTCGTTCAGTGGAATTGGGCGGTCTCGGTCGAGCCGGCGAGCGCGGTGGTGGAGCTGTCCGGGTTGAGCGCGGTGGCGACCTTGTCGAAGTAGCCGGTGCCCACCTCGGCCTGGTGCCGGGTGGCGGTGTAGCCGTTCACCTCGTCGGCGAACTCGGCCTGCTGCAGGGCGACGTAGGAGGTCATGCCGTCCTTGGCGTATCCCCTGGCCAGGTTGAACATCGAGTGGTTCAGGGCGTGGAAGCCGGCCAGTGTGATGAACTGGAAGCGGTAGCCCAGCTCGCCGAGTCGATCTTGGAATTCTGCGATCTGACGGTCGTCCAGGGCCGCCTTCCAGTTGAACGAGGGCGAGCAGTTGTAGGCGAGCAGCTTGCCCGGGAACTCCTTGTGCAGCTCGGTAGCGAACTCGGCGGCCAGGCCGAGGTCGGGGGTGCCGGTCTCCACCCAGATCAGGTCGGCGTGCGGCGCGTACGCCTTGGCTCGGGCGAGCACCGGCTCGATCCCGGACCGCACCCGGTAGAAGCCCTCACCGGTGCGCTCGCCGGTGCAGAACGGTGCGTCGACCGGGTCGACGTCGGACGTGATCAGGTTCGCCGCCAGGGCATCGGTGCGGGCGATCACCAGGGTCTGGGTGCCCATCACGTCGGCCGCGAGCCGGGCGGCGTTCAGCGTCCGGACGTGCTGCCGGGTCGGGATCAGCACCTTCCCGCCGAGATGGCCGCACTTCTTCTCCGAGGCCAGCTGGTCCTCCCAGTGCACCCCGGCGGCGCCGGCGACGATCATCTGCTTCATCAGCTCGTACGCGTTCAGCGGCCCGCCGAAGCCGGCCTCCGCGTCGGCCACGATCGGGACGATCGACTCGCCCGGCTCCCGGTCCCGGTTCTCCCCGTTCGACCACGCGATCTGGTCGGCGCGGATCATCGCGTTGTTGATCCGGCGGACCACGGCCGGCACCGAGTTGGCGGGATACAGGCTCTGGTCCGGGTAGGTGTGCCCGGACAGATTGGCATCGGCGGCCACCTGCCAGCCGGACAGATAGATCGCCTGCAGCCCGGCCTTCACCTGCTGGACGGCCTGGTTGCCGGTCAGGGCGCCGAGGGAGCGGACGAACGGCTGCTCGTGCAGCAACCGCCAGAGGGTGGCCGCGCCGTGCTCGGCCAGGGTCTGCGCCTCGACCAGCGAGCCCCGGAGGTTCACCACGTCGGCGGAGGTATAGGTCCGCTCGATCCCGGCCCACCGCGGGTTGGTCGCCCAGTCGCGCTGCAACAGCTGCTCGGCGGTGAGGGTCTCCGTGGGGTTCGGCAGGGTGGTGGTCATCTCGGTCTCCTTCGTTCGATCTGCTCGGGTGCGATGCTCGGGTGGTGCCGTCGGTCCGCTGGTGCGGTGAGACCAGCTTGGGGTTTGTCAGCAGGCCAGTGGATGAACTGGATCAGTCAAGAACGCGCAAAATTGACGCTCCAAAGGGCTTGCTCGATCCTGCACATCGGGGTGGAATCGCTTCATGGCGTCACCTTCTCGCCCACCAACGTCAAGAAACGCAGAACTTGACGGCACACCGGCGCTGCGCCTGCTCTCCACGGAGACCCGTCGCGACCCGCATGTCAGGCCGCCCGGCGGCCCGGATCCGATGGTCATCGGCAAGCGGATCCGGCACCGGCGCAAGGCCGCCGGGCTCACCCTGGACGCCCTCGGCGAGCGGGTCGGCCTCTCGGCCTCGGCGATCTCGCTGATCGAGACCGGGAAGCGGGAGGCCAAGGTCTCCGCGCTGGCCGCCATCGCCGGCGCGCTGGGCTGCGGTCTCGCCGACCTGCTCTCCGAGGCCGCACCGAGTCGACGGGCCGCCTTGGAGCTCCGGTTGGAGCGGGCCCAGCAGTCGGTGGCGTACAGCCAGCTCGGGGTCCAGCCGGTGCGGACCGGGCCGCGGCTGCCGCTGGACGCGCTGGAGTCGCTGGTCGCCCTACACGACCGGATCCGCACGCTCAGCGCCGAACGCGACGCCACCCCGGAGTACGCGCGACGAGCCAACGGTGAGCTCCGGGCCCGGATGCGGGCCTCGGACAACTACTTCCCCGCGATCGAGGAGCTGGCCGACGAGCTGCTGGTCGGCGTCGGCCACGACGGCGGACCGCTGACCCGGCACCGGGTGAACGCGATCGCCGAGCGGCTCGGCTTCAGCCTGCACTCGGTGCCGGACCTGCCGCCCTCGACCCGCTCGGTGACCGACCTGGCCGGCAAGCGGATCTTCCTGCCGACCAGCGACGGCGCCGCCCAACGGACCCTGGCGCTGGCCGCACTCGGCCACGTCGTGCTGCAGCACCGCCCACCGGCGGACTACGCGGAGTTCCTGGCCCAGCGGGTGGAGGTCAACTACTTCGCCGCCGCCGTGCTGATCCCGCAGCGGTGGGCGGTGAGCTATCTCCGGGAGGCCAAGCAGGCCAAGGATCTGGAGATCGAGGACCTGCGGGACCGCTACCTGACCTCGTACGAGATGGCCGCCCACCGGTTCACCAACCTGGCCACCACCCACCTGGACATCCCGGTGCACTTCATGAAGATCAACTCCTCCGGGATCATCTACAAGGCGTACGCGAACGACGGGGTCACCTTCCCCAGCGACACCACGGGCTCGGTCGAGGGCCAGCGGGTCTGCCGGTTCTGGACCGCGCGCGCGGTCTTCGACCAGCCGGACTGGACCGAGCCCTACCAGCAATACACCGACACCCCGAGCGGGACGTTCTGGTGCACGGCGGTCGCCGAGCAGGGCGACCACGACACGTACTCGGTCTCGGTCGGCACGCCGTACGAGCACGTCAAGTGGTTCCGCGGTCGCGGGACCACGCACCGCTCGGTGTCCCGCTGCCCCGATCCGGCCTGCTGCACCGACCCTCCGCCGGCACTCGCGGCGCGCTGGCAGGACGCGAGCTGGCCGAGCGCCCGGGTCCACTCCGCCCTGCTGGCCAGCCTGCCGGCGGGCGCCTTCCCTGGGGTCGACCAGACCGAGGTGATGGAGTTCCTCGATCGGCAGTAGCGGCATTTTTCCTTGTCAGCCGCCGAGTCCGTACGCCACCATGCGTTCAGGTGGGCCGTTTCGGTGGACGGGTCGAGCGGGCGGGGAGGCCAGGTGCAGGCGCAGCAGACGGCCGGTGAGCCGCAGGATCGCACGGCGACGATCACCGATCTGCCGCCGATCGAGCCCAAGAGCTACCTCTGGGGTCTGATCGTCTCGGTCACCGCGGCCTGCGTGATCGCCCTGACCGAGATCGGGGCCCAGTCCGCCCGGGTGGTCGGCCCGGACGGCCGCGCCTGGCCGTTCTCGGTGCTGTTCGCCGGCGGAGACGACGCCGCAACCGGCTGGCGAGCCATCGCGGCCGGCGGGATGCTCACGGGCCCCGACGATGCGTTGTTCCAACGCCTGTTGTGGTGGCACCTCGGCGTCGACCTGGTCTTCATGATCGCGTACGGCCTCCTGCTGACCGGCCTGGTGCACGCCGCGTTCCGCGACGGAATCGCCCGACGGGTGGCATACGCGGCCGTCGCCGCGACGGTGCTCGCCGACCTGGTGGAGGATCTGCTGGTCGCCGGCCTGCTCACCGGCGCGGCCCCGGCGACGGTGCTGCCGCTGCTCGGTTGGGCCACCGCGGTCAAGTGGTTCTGCCTCGGCGGTGCCGTACTGGCGATCGTCGTCCGAACCGTCGCGCCCTACTCCGCGCCACGTCCCGACGATCCGCGACCGACCCTGCGCCGGATCGGCCGGGCCCTGATGCAGCACCGGTTCGCGGTTGCCTTCGTCGTCCCGCTGCTGGTGCTCTCGGTGCTGTCCGGCTCGGCGGTGCTGGAGCAGCTTCCCGATGTCCAGCGGCGCTGGGTCACCGACGGCCCGGACGGCCAGCGGCAGGCGCAGATGGCCATCCTCGCCCTGATCGTGGTCGCCTTCCTGCTGGCGATGCTCGGCCGCTATCGCACCGGTTGGGCGCGGCGGCACCCGACCACGCCGCCACCGCCGCCGGAGGAGCCCGGCCGTCCCCTGCTGGCCATCTGGGTGGTGGGTCCGGTGCTGACGGCGATCGGCGCGCTGGTGACGCACTGGACCATGGATGCCCCGGTGCTCGTCGGCCGGTTGCTGGTCTTCTGCCTGATCTCACTGGCCGTCGTCGGCTTCTCCCTGTTGCTCCGCTACGCCTGGCGGCGCCACCCGGAGCGAAGGATCCCCGACCAGCCGCCGCAGTTCGACCAGCTGGCGATCGGCACCATCCGCTTCACCGGCCACGCCCTCGCCTTGGTGGCGCTCACCATTGGCGGGCTCGGGCTGATCCGGTCGTACATGTCGATGGTGATCCTGCGACCCGAGCTGGTCGGCCCCGGTGCGGGACTGACCGCCGTCGAGGCCGATCGTTCGACCCGCTTCTTCGCCCTCGGTGTCGCCGGTGTCGTGCTGCCGTGGCTGCTCAGCCTCGCCGCTGCCCTGCTGGCCCGGCGGGAGGTCATCCGGTCGACGACGTCGGTGGGCACGACTCGACCGACCTCGCTGTGGCCCCGCTGGCTGGTGCTGGCCGCGGTCCTGGTCACCGTTGTCGGGGTGGCCACACATCCGGGCGCGGTCGGCCGGCTCGGTGTCAGCGCGGTCGCGATCATCAGCCTCGCAGCGCTGATCGGCATCGCTGCGGCTGCCGGTCTGCTGATCCAGGACCGCCCGACGGCCGAGGTCTTCCGGTTCCTCGGATTGAAGCGCACCCCGCTGGTCAGCATGCTGGTGCTGGCCGTCGTCGCGGTCGGCGCCCTGTCCGGTCAGACCACCATCCACCGGATCGTCGACCCGGCGCAGCCCCCGTCCGGCCCGGCTCCAGCCGACGCACGTCGGGAGCCGGCCGACCGGCTGGTCACCGACTGGCTGGGCAAGGGTGGCTGCGTGATCACCGTCGGCGGCCACCAGGTCCGGCCGATGATCATGGTCGCGGCCGAAGGTGGTGGCATTCGCGCCGCCTACTGGACCGTCAAGGGCCTGCAGGCGCTCGAGACCGGGACGGCCGGCAAGAAGGGTTGCGGCAGCCACTCGGTGCTGTTTTCCGCCGGCGCCAGCGGCGGTTCCGTCGGTCTGACGGTGGCCCGTTTCTCCGGCACGCCGTCGGCTCCCGGCACGGACCGCGCGGTCGCGGCGGTCGAGGAGATGGCGCGACCCGATCCGCTGGCCCGGGGTGTGGTCGGCACCTTCGTCCGCGACCCGCTGTACGGCGCAACGGGCGTCCCGCTCCCGGCCGACGGGGTCGCGCCCGCGCGCACCTGGGCCGACCGGGCCCGGTTGCTGGAGATCGGCTGGAGCGGCGGTGTCGACGCCGACAGCTGGGGCAGCCGGAGCTTCACCACGGCCGACGACGAGCTCTCCCCGGCGACCGGGCCGCTGATCTTGAACTCCACCAGCGTGGCCAATCGGTGCCGGGTCTGGATCAGTCAGGTCGACCTGAGCCGGGCGCCTGCGGCCACGCTCGCGCCGGCCGGCGGCGAGCAGCGTTGTGACGGCCGGGACGCGACCGGGCCGCGGACGATCGACCTGATCTCGGCCTACACGACGGCCGCGCCGGCGACGCCGACGGCCGGGCGGCCGGTGCCGGCCGGAACGGAGGACTGCCTGCACAGCCTGCAGTCGGTCACCGCGGCGATGCTCACCGCCCGGTTTCCCTACGTCACCCCCGGCGGAGTGGTCGGGCCCTGCGCACCGCCGAGCGGCGCGGGCGAAGGCGGCTGGCCGCGTACCCAGCTGATCGACGGCGGCTACACCGAGAACAGCGGTCTGGCCACCATCACCGACCTCTCGGTCTCCTGGCTGGCCCAGGTCCGGCAGCACAACGAACAAGCGGTCCGGCCGGGCTCGACCGCGCCGCTGATCGTGCCGTTCGTCGTCTTCCTCAGCAACGAGGAGGGCAAGGCGGCGCAGTTGCGGGCGCCGGCCCCCCTGCAGAGCGAGGTGCTGCTGCCGCCGATCGAGTTCCTGCGCGGACAGGGCACCCTGAACACCACCGACGCCCTGCTGCAGCGTGCCGCCAACGCCGTCCGGACGACCTCGATCTGTCCCGACGCCGCAACGGCAGCACTGGACTGCGCGACGATCGTGAACCAGCTGCCCCGCCGCGTCATCGTGGTGGACCGGGGCGCCCAGCCCGAGGTGACCGCGCCGCTGGGCTGGGTGCTGTCGCAGGCGAGCATGACGAGTCTGGACCAGTCGATGGCCGACGCCCAGCGGCTGCACTGCGGCGACGCGAGCGAGGACCCTGCGTGTGTGCTCGGCTACGGCGGCCTCGGCGACCTGATCGGCTATCTCGACCGGCCGGCCGGCGGCGGTTGAGGTCTGGTCAGGACGAGGAACCGCGGGCGATGCCGAGCAGGTCGCGGATCGGCCCGGCCGGTGGTTGCGGCGGCCCGGACCAGAGGGCAGTGAAGTGCCGGGTGAGGTCCAGGCCGGGGGTCGCGATGACCCGGAGCTGGCCCGCCCGGAGCTCCTGGCCGATCAGGCGCCGGCTGAGGAAACCCGGCTGGCCGCCGGCCCGGACCGTCTCTCGGACCGCGGTCGATGTCTTCAGCTCCACGTCGGCTGCGGTCGCGCTGAGATCGTGTCGGGCCAGTGCCTCGTCAACGACCTGGCGGGTGCCCGATCCCGGGTCGCGACTGGTCAGCGGCAGGGCTGCCACCTGCGCCGGCCGCAGCGAGCGGCGCCGGCCGTACGGGTGGTCGGGGGCCACCACGAGGACCAGTTCGTCGGTGCCGAGATCGGCCGACCGGAGATCGGCCGGAACCTCGGGCCCTTCGACGAAGCCGAGCTGAGCCGTGCCGTCCCGGACGGCGGCAACGACCTGTCGGCTGTTCGCCGCGGTGAGCGCGACCGAGGTGACCCGGCCGACCCGGCGTTGGCGGTCGCGCAGCCGGACCAGCCAACCGGGCAGCAGGAACTCGGCCACGGTCATCGAGGCGAACACCACCAGCTCACGATCGCGGTCCGCGCGGAGCGCCTCGACCGCCGAGGCCAGCTCGTCGCCCAGCTGCAGCAACCGGTCGGCCCAGCCGACCACGACCCGGCCGGCCGCGGTGAGCTCGGAGCCGCGGGCGGCCCGCAGCAGCAGCGGCACCCCCAGCTCCCGCTCGAGCGCGCGCAGCCTGGCGGATGCCGCCTGCTGGGTGATCCCGAACCGCCGGCCGGCCGCCCCGATGCTGCCGGCCCGATCCACCTCGACCAGCAGAGCGAGCGCCGGCAGATCCGGCAGCGCGGCCGGTGCGGGTGGTTCCGGCTCGGCCATGCCCGCCAGCCTAGACCGGTCACAAGCTGTGGTTGTGGATCCCTCGGGATCCGGGGACTACCGGCCGGCGGTCCCGGGGCGCAGGGTGGGATCGTGACCATCACCGCCGACCCGCTCGTGACCGACCGGACCGACCGGCCCGAACCGCGGCCGGCTCCCCCGCGTGGCTTCCTCGCCGCACTCGAGGGCCGCCCCGCGCTCGGCTACGTCGGCCCCAACTGGTACGCCGCGGTGATGGGGACCGGCATCGTCGCGAACGCGGCCGTCAGCCTCCCCGTCGCCGCCCTCCCGGTCGAGGGCGCCGCCTCCCAGCCGCTGCAGGCGTGGGCGCTGCTGCAGGCGTGGGCGCTCGGCGTCTGGCTGCTGGCCGCCGCTTTGCTGGTCGCCGTCACCGCGGCCACGGTGGTGCACTGGATCCGACATCCGGCCACCGCTCGATCACACCTCGACCACCCGGTGATGAGCTACTTCTACGGCGCGCCGGCGATGGCTCTGCTCACGGTGGGCTCCGGCGCCGTGCTGGCCGGCCGGCCGGTGCTCGGGCCGGCCGCCGTCCCGGTGGATGCCGTGCTCTGGGCCACCGGCACCGCTCTCGGCCTGTGGACCGCGGTCGCGGTTCCGGTCAAGGCGTTCACGAGTCACCGCAGCGCACCCGATGCCGCCTTCGGCGGCTGGCTGATGCCGGTCGTCCCGCCGATGGTCAGTGCCGCCACCGGAGCACTGCTCATCCCCCACCTGGGCTCGATTCCGGCGCAGCAGACCATGCTCTTCGGCTGCTATGCCCTGTTCGGCATCAGCCTGTTCGCCGGCCTGATCGTGATCACCCTGCTGTGGCACCGGCTCGTCCAGCACAAGGTCGGACCCGCCGCGATGGTGCCGACGCTGTGGATCGTGCTCGGCGTCCTCGGCCAGAGCGTGACCGCCGCGCACACTCTCGGGGACCGGGCCGCGGACACCCTCCCCGCCCCGTACGGCCCGGTGCTCCAGGCCGCCGGGCTCGGCTACGGCGTCCCGGTCTGGGGCTTCGCCGTGCTCTGGCTCGCCGTCGCCGCGACCATCACCTGGCGGACCGCCCGGGACGTCCGCACCGGCCTGCCGTTCACCCTCACCTGGTGGTCCTTCACCTTCCCGGTCGGCACGGTCGTCACCGGCACCTCCGCACTCGCCGCCACCACCGGCCTGCACCTGTTCGGCACGACCGCGGTCGCGCTCTACGCCGCGCTCGTCGTCGCCTGGGCGACCGTGGCCGTCCGCACCGCCCGCGGCGCCTGGCGCGGGCAGCTGTTGCTCCCACCCGCACCGGTGGCCAGCTCGGCCCGCCTACCGGCGACGTGACCGGCACCGGATCGCCATAGCTACCGCTCGCCATCGCGTTCTGATAACGTTGTCACATCATGAGGCGAATGTCATCGACCGGTGCGGACTGCGGATCCCGACCATGAGAATCACCTTCGGCATCGACCACTCCCCGGAGCTCCAGCACGCGTTCTGCGGCTGGTGGCGAGGCAACGGATTGCTGCACCTGCAGCCGGTCGGACCGATCCGGGTCGACACCGGCCGACGGACGATCACCTTCACCACGGCCATGGACGATCCCGAACCAGGCGACATCGACTTCCCCGAACGGCGCCGGGACAGCGAGAACCAGGAGCTCACCGAGCAGCGCACCGTCCCGCTCCTGGTGGATCCACCGACGCTGCTGTGGAGCCGCCGGCGCGAGCCGAAGGTGGCCTGACCGGCCCGGACGAGGGCGCCTTCCGGTTTGATATCGGCTGACTACCAGGGCTGATTCTCACGTAGCCTGTGGGATATGCCCGTGTCTGGTCGCCGCGTCGGAGCGGTCCTGTCCTCCGTGGCACTGTTCGGCGTCATCAGCGTGCTCGCCGGCGTCCTCATCGCCGGGTTGTTCATTCCCGTCGCCGGGCTGGCCGGGGTGAGCAGCAAGGTCGCGGCCGACGAGCTGGACAACCTGCCCGCGGAGCTGGCCACCCCGACGCCACCCACCCGGAGCAAGGTGCTGATGGCCAACGGGAAGGTGTTGGCCTACTTCTACGACGAGAACCGCATCCCGGTGAAGCTGAACCAGATCGCACCGGTGATGCGGCAGGCGCAGATCGCGATCGAGGACCACCGGTTCTACGAGCACGGCGCGCTCGACCTGAAGGGCACGCTGCGGGCGCTGGTCCGCAACACCGCGAACGACGGCATCACCCAGGGCGGGTCCTCGCTCACCCAGCAGTACGTGAAGATGGTCCAGATCGAGGCCTGCCAGGCCAAGGCCGACGAGCAGTGCACGAAGCGGGTCCAGGCGCCGACGGTGGAACGCAAGATCCGCGAGCTGCGCTACGCGATCGCGCTGGAGAAGCGGCTGAGCAAGGACCAGATCCTCGAGCGCTACCTGAACATCGCCTACTACGGGGCGGGAGCGTACGGGGTCGAGGCGGCCGCCCGGCACTACTTCTCCACCTCGGCCGCCAAGCTGAGCCTGGCCCAGGCCGCGATGCTGGCCGGCCTGGTGCAGAGCCCGGACGCCAACAACCCGGTGAACAACACCAGCGCGGCCCTCGAGCGGCGAGACGTCGTGCTCAACCGGATGACCGAGCTGGGCCTGATCACCGCCAGCCAGGCACAGGCCGCGAAGAAGGCGACATTCAACAAGAAGAAGGTCAAGCCGACCCGCAACGGCTGCGTCGGCAGCCGCTACCCGTTCCTCTGCGACTACGTCCGGCGCAGCCTGCTGCAGTCGCCCAGCCTGGGCAAGACCGAGGAGGAGCGGGACAACCTGATCAAGCGCGGCGGGCTGACCATCAAGACCGCGATCGACCCGAAGACCCAGGATCTGGCCCAGCGACGGGTCAGCTCGGTGGTCGGGGCCAAGGATCCGCTGATCTCGACCATGAGCATGATCCAGCCGGGCACCGGGCTGATCGTGGCGATGGCCCAGAGCCGGCCGGTGATGGGCAGCAACGCGAAGAAGGGTCAGACGTACTGGAACCTCGCGGTCGATCCGGCGATGGGCGGCATCCAGGGCTATCAGGCCGGCTCGACGTTCAAGGCGTTCACCGCCGCGGCGGCGCTGGAGAAGGGCATTCCGCTGCGGAAGAAGTACGACGCCAAGCGGACCATCGACTACTCCGGCCGCAAGTTCTCCAGCTGCAAGGGTTCGGAGCGGGTGTACGGCCGGTGGCGGGTTTCGAACTCGACCGGCGCCAACGGCGTGATGGACATGTACCGCGGCGCCGCGATGTCGGTCAACAACTACTTCGTCCAGCTGGAGCTGAACACCGGCATGTGCCGGGTGACCAAGATGGCCGAGCGGCTCGGGGTGAAGCTCGGCACCCGAGGCCGCGACCTGGTCGACTACTACCAGGACAAGCCGTCGTTCACTCTCGGTTCGGTGGAGGTCAGCCCGCTGTCGATGGCGGAGGCGTACGCGACCTTCGCGGCCCGCGGCATCCACTGCAACCCGATCATCATCACCAAGATCACCGCCCGGAACGGCAAGAACCTCAAGCCGCCGAGCGCCGACTGCCGCCGGGTGATGTCCAAGCAGGTCGCCGACGGCGTGAACAGCCTGCTGTCCGGCGTGATGCGCAACGGCACCGGCACCCGGGCGCGGGTCCCGGACGGCCGCCCGCAGGCCGGCAAGACCGGCACCATCGACAGCAACGAGGCGGTCTGGTTCGCCGGTTACACCCCGGAGATCGCGGGCGTCGCGATGATCTCGATCGACAACCGGAAGAAGCCGTTCATCCGGCACAAGGCGAGCTTCCGCCGGGGTGGCGTCAAGGGCTACAGGGTGCCGTCCAGCCACTTCTATCTGGAGGGCAGCGGCAGCGGCGACGCCGGCATGAAGATCTGGAAGCCCACCATGACGCAGTACCTGAAGAAGGTGCCGCGGACCGGGTTCAAGAGCCCGTCGTCGCGGATCCTGCGCGGCAAGATCGTGACGGTGCCGTCGGTCCGCGGTCTGTCGATCGCGGCGGCCACGAAGAAGCTGGAGAAGGCCGGCTTCACGGTGATCCGGGAGTACGTCTACAGCAACTCGGTGAAGCGCTACCGCTTCATCCGCTGGTCCCCCGGGTCCGGCGCGCGGGTCGGCCAGTTCAGCACGATCAGCGCCCTCTTCTCCCGCGGCCGCGATCCCCAGGTCGTCGCGGCCGAGAAGGCCAAGAAGAAGGCCGAGGCGAAGAAGAAGGCGGCGGCCAAGAAGAAGGCCGAGGAGAAGAAAAAGAAGGCCGAGGAAGAGAAGAAGAAAAAGGACAAGGGCAAGGGCGGCGGCTGAGCCTCACTGTTTCCGGAGTTGTCAGGTTCTCAGCTCGCCATGGCTCGCCGAGAACCTGACAACTCCGTGGTGGTCCGCTTCGGCGGAGCAGAGTC
>NZ_BAABAB010000050.1:235504-269208 GCF_039537205.1 Microlunatus ginsengisoli
GGTCGGTCGTGACCACTAGGGTCACGGCATGGCCACGACCGCGCCGGCCCGCTGGGTCCGGTACCTGCCCGGCTGGTGGCGGCTGACGCACTACGAACGGCGCTGGCTGCGCGGCGACGTCGTCGCCGGCCTGGCGCTGGCTGCCTACCTGGTTCCGCAGGTGATGGCGTACGGCGAGCTGGCCGGCCTGTCCGCCGTCCAGGGGCTGTGGGCCTGCGTCGGCCCGCTACTGCTCTACGCGATCCTCGGATCGGCCCGGCAGCTCTCGGTCGGTCCGGAGTCGACCACGGCGCTGATGACCGCTGTCGGCATCGCCACGGTGACCAACGGCAACCAGGCTCTGGCGGCGACCGCGGCGGCGGCCCTGGCGATCGCGGTAGGCCTGGTCTGTCTGGTCGGCTGGCTGGCCCGGCTCGGCTACGTCGCCGATCTGCTCTCCAAGCCGGTGCTGATCGGCTACATGGTCGGGATCGCCGTGCTGATGATCGTCAGCCAGCTCGGCAAGGTCACGGGCATCGAGGTGCCATCGGGCTCGACGGCGGCCGAGATCGCCTACGTGATCACGCACCTGGACCAGACCCACCTGCCGACGCTCGTGCTCGGTGTGTCGGTGGTGATCGTGCTGCTGGTCGGCCAGGCGGTCCGGCCGAAGCTGCCCTGGGTGCTGATCGTGATGGTCGCCGCGGCGGCCGTCGTCACCTTGATCGGACCCGAACGGCTCGGCCTCGCGGTGGTCGGCCAGGTCCCCCGCGGGCTGCCGGTGCCGAGCCTCCCCGACGTTGCCGAGCTCGATCTGGGCTCGGTGCTGCTCACCGCTGTCGGCATCGCCGCGGTCGGCTTCACCGACAACGTGCTCACCGGTCGCGCGTTCGCGAGCCGGCAGGGCGAGCAGATCGACGCCTCCCAGGAACTGCTCGCCCTCGGCGCGGCCAACGTGTCCGCCGGTCTGTTCCAGGGCTTCCCGGTCAGCAGCAGCGGCAGCCGGACCGCGGTCGTGATCTCCAGCGGCGGACGTACCCAGGTGGCGGCGTTGGCCGCGCTCGTCGTCGTGCTGGCCACGTTGCTGTTCCTCGGGCCCGTGCTGGCGACGTTCCCGATGGCGGCCCTCGGCGGGGTCGTGGTGTACGCGGCCACTCGGCTGGTCGACGTCGCCGGCTTCCGCCGGTTGACCCACTTCCGCACAAGCGAGCTGGTGCTCGCCCTCGCCACGACCGTCGCCGTGCTGGCCTTCGACGTGCTCTACGGCGTCGCGATCGCGATCGGCCTCTCGGTGCTGAACCTGTTGCGCAAGATCGTCCGGCCGCACGACGGCATCCTCGGGTTCGCGCCCGGGGTGGCCGGGATGCACGACATCGACGACTATCCCGACGCCACCCAGGTCCCGGGTCTGCTGGTCTATCGCTACGACGCTCCGTTGTTCTTCGCCGACGCCAACAACTTCCGGACTCGTGCGCTGCGCTCGGTCGACGTGGTCGAGTCCGCCGGGGAGCCGGTGCGCTGGTTCGTCCTGAACGCGGAGGCCAACATCGAGATCGACTTCACCGCCGCCGAGACACTGGAGGAGCTGCGGCGCGAGCTCGCGGACCGCGGCATCGAGCTGGCGCTGGCCCGGGTGAAGTTCGACGTCCGCGGCGATCTGGAGCGGGCGGGACTGATCGCGGCGATCGGACCCGAGATGGTCTTCGCCACCCTGCCGACCGCGGTTCAGGCCTACCGCGACTGGGTCGCGTCCGCACCGTCGTCCGCGGCCGACACCGACCCGGCTTGAGCCGTGCCCCGCGGCGGCGGACTCAGCGTGAGCCGGCGGTGTACCCGTGCAGGAACTCCTCGAGCTCCCGGTCGATGCTCGCTCGCGCCTGCCGGGCGTACCACCACGCCTCCAGCTCGCGGCCGAGCCGATCGATCTTCGACCCGGGCTCCATCGCGGCCACCAGCAACCAGGCCGCACCCCACATCAGAGCTGTCGGAACGACGACCAAGACGATGATCAATGACACGATCAACATGAGCGTGTGTCTCTCCGTCGGCCTCCGGCCGACCCTCGCATCGGTGCCCGTCGCGCGGCCACCACTCGCACAACCGCACTGTCCTGCCTGAAGGGCCAGTCTAGCGCACTTTTGACACCGTTGTCAGCACGGCGAGGTCCGAGCTGTCAGGCTCTCAGCGCGCTATAGCGTGCTGAGAGCCTGACAACTCGCGGGAGGAGGGATGCGGAGCGGTCAGGCGTCGAGCCGGCCGACCGCGACGGTCACCTTCTGGCCGTCGCCGAGCTGGACGGTCTGTCCCGCGTCGACGTCGCTGATCTGGATCGACACCGCCAGCGTCTCGGTCTTGATCAGCTCCGCGTGCAGCTCAACCGCCTCCCGGGTGACGTCGCTGCCGCCCAACACGAGGGTGATCCGATCGCTCACGTCGAGCCCGGCGTCACGGCGAGCCTGCTGCACCGCCCGGATGACGTCGCGGGCCAGGCCCTCCGCCGCCAGCTCCGGAGTGACCCGGCAGTCCAAGATGACGAAGCCGCCGCCGGGCAGCATCGCCACCGCTCGCTGGTCGGCCGGATCGGCGTCGGCAACCACCGTCGACAGCGTGAACTCCCCCTCCACCAAGGCGATCCCGCCGGAGGCCACCGACCCGTCCGGCGCCACCGACCAGTCACCGGACTTGCTGCCCTTGATCGCGGTCTGGACGTCCCGTCCGAGCCGGGGACCGGCCGCCCGCGCGTTCACGGTGAGCATCTGCCGGACCCCGAAGGCGCCCTCGTCGGCCGAGGCCAGGTCGGTCAGCACGAGCGCCTTCACGTTCAGCTCGTCCTTGATCACCTCGGTCAGCTGCTCGAGGGCGGCAGCGTCCTCGACCACCACCGTCAGCGCGGGCAGCGGCAACCGGACCCGGAGCCCGTTGGCCTTGCGCAGCGAGGAGGCCACCGAGCAGACCTCACGCACCCGGTCCATCGCGGCCACCACCCCGGTGCCGACCTGGCCACCGTCGACGGGCTCCGACCAGGACGCCGGCTGCGGTCGCGCCGGCCAGTCGGTCAGGTGCACCGAGCGGCCGCCGGTCAGTCCCCGCCAGATCTCCTCCGCGGTCAGGGGCAGCAGCGGCGCGACCACGCGGGTGGTCTGCTCCAACACCGTGTAGAGGGTGTCGAAGGCGCCGAAGGAGTCCTCGGACTCGCCGTCCCAGAAGCGATCGCGCGATCGCCGGATGTACCAGTTCGACAGCACCTCGAGGAAGGAGCGGGTGGCGTCGCAGGCCGCGGCCACGTTCAAGGCCTCCAGCTCATCGCCGACGGTCTGGGTGAACTCGTCCAGCTTGGCCAGGATGTAGCTGTCCATCACGCTCGTCGCCGACACGTGACCAGCGACCTGCCGAGCCTCGTACCCCTCCCCGCCCCTGGCCGCATTCGCATAGAGGGTGAAGAAGTAGTACGCGTTCCACAGCGGGATCATCACCTGCCGGACGCCCTCGCGGATGCCCTGCTCGGTGACGATCAGGTTGCCGCCGCGCAGGATCGGCGACGACATCAGGAACCAGCGCATGGCGTCGGCGCCGTCTCGGTCGAAGACCTCGCGGACGTCGGGATAGTTGCGCAGCGACTTGCTCATCTTCTGCCCGTCGCTGCCCAGCACGATGCCGTGGCTGATGCAGTTGAGGAAGGCCGGCCGGTCGAACAGCGCGGTCGCCAGCACGTGCATCAGATAGAACCAGCCGCGGGTCTGCCCGATGTACTCCACGATGAAGTCGCCCGGGAAGTGGTGCTCGAACCAGTCGCGGTTCTCGAAGGGGTAGTGCACCTGGGCATACGGCATCGAGCCGGAGTCGAACCAGACGTCGAGGATGTCACTCACCCGGCGCATGGTCGAGCGGCCGGTCGGATCGTCCGGGTTCGGCCGGGTCAGCTCGTCGATGTAGGGCCGGTGCAGGTCGGTCACCGAGACGCCGAAGTCGGCCTCCAGCTCGGCGATCGAACCGTAGACGTCGGTCCGCGGGTAGGCCGGGTCGTCGCACTGCCAGATCGGGATCGGGCTGCCGAAGTAGCGGTTCCGGCTGATCGACCAGTCCCGGGCGTTGGCCAGCCACTTGCCGAACTGGCCGTCCTTGACGTGCTCGGGCACCCAGGTGATCTGCTGGTTCAGCTCGCCCATCCGGTCCTTGAACGTGGTGACGGCCACGAACCAACTGGCGACCGCCTTGTAGATCAGCGGGTTCTTGCAGCGCCAGCAGTGCGGATAGGAGTGGACGTACGACTCCTGCCGGAGCAGCACCGTGCCCTCGGTGACCGAGTGCCCGTCCCGATTGGAGGAGGATTGGCCGCGGGTGCGCGCCAACAGGTCGTCGATGATGTGCGGATTGGCGTCGAAGACGAGCATGCCCGCGTACTCGTCTACCGGCGCGGTGAAGCGGCCGTCGGGGCCGACCGGGAGGACCGCCGCGATCCCCTCGCGGTCGGTGACCATCATGTCCTCCTCGCCGAAGCCGCCGGCGGAGTGCACCAGGCCGGTGCCGTCATCGGTGGTGACGAAGTCGGCCTCCACCACCCGGTGGGCGTTCTCGTGGCCGAGATAGTACGAGAACGGCGGGGTGTAGTGCCGTCCGATCAGGTCGGCGCCGGTGAGCCGCTCGATGACGTGGGATTCGCAGTCCGCGTTCGGATCGCCGAACAGCTCACGCGCGTACGCACCCACCCGGGCCTCGGCGAGGACGTACCGCTCGGTGGTTCCGGTGTAGTCCGACTCCACCACCACGTAGTCGATGTCGGGCCGGACCATGATCGCCAGGTTGCTCGGCAGCGTCCACGGCGTGGTGGTCCAGATCAGCGCCAGCTCGCCGGTCTCCAGCCGCAGGCCGACCGTCACCGCGGGATCGGAACGATCTTGGTAAACCTCGTCGTCCATCCGCAGCTCGTGGTTGGACAGCGGGGTCTCGTCGTTCCAGCAGTACGGCAGCACCCGCAGGCCCTGATAAATCAGACCCTTCTCGTACAACGACTTGAAGGCCCACAGCACGCTCTCCATGAACGTGATGTCCAGGGTCTTGTAGTCGTTGTCGAAGTCCACCCAGCGCGCCTGCCGGGTGACGTAGGCCTGCCATTCCTCGGTATAGGTCAGCACCGACTCCCGGCAGGCGGCGTTGAACGCCTCGATGCCCATCGCCTCGATGTCGGCGACGGTCTTCAGGCCGAGCTGGGACATGGTCTCCAGCTCGGCCGGCAGGCCGTGGCAGTCCCAGCCGAACCGTCGCTCGACCCGCTTGCCGCGCATCGTCTGGAACCGGGGCACGATGTCCTTGACGTAGCCGGTCAGCAGGTGGCCGTAGTGCGGCAGACCGTTGGCGAACGGCGGCCCGTCGTAGAAGACGAACTCGTTCGAGCCGTTCTCCCCGGCCGGGTTCTTCGCTACCGAGGCGCGGAACGTGTCGTCGGCCTTCCAGAAGGCCAGCACCCGCTCCTCGATCTCGGGGAAGCTGGGGCTGGCCGGGACCCGCGGGACGGCAGGGGACGTACCCCCGGTCTCCGGGTCGGATCCGTCCTGAGCCGGTCGAAGGGCGGGCTCCGGCTCGGCCGGCACGCTCAGGCCGTCGGTGGTCGCCTTCGGATAGGTCATCTGGGGGCCTTCTCTCGTCAACTCGCGTCGTCTCCACAACGCGAGGACGATGTCACCACCGCGGTACCACCCCGCTTGCCGCCGGTCCGGCAGACCGGGCGACCTCTCGTTCGAGGACGATCACGGGTCCCACCCGTCCGGTTCTACTGAAGCTGGGCGCTCGTTCTTCCGGAGGCTCACCGGTGATGGCCGGATCACTGCCTGTGCGTCGATCCTAACGCGAGCCGCTGCCCGGATCATCCAGGTTGTTCCTGGACCGGCCCGCACGCGGAGCCGGTTCGACATCCCGCCGCGGACGGAAACTCGGGCCGCCACCCCCGCGCCGCGACCCGAGAACCCAGCCACGGACGGAAACTCCGGGCAGCGGCCACCGCGAGTCCCGAGAATCCGGCCACGGACGGAAGTCGTGGCCGGCGACCCCGGCACCTACCCCGAATACCCGGCCACGGGTGGCATTTCGACAGATCGAGCCGCGCGCGACGGGTCAGCCGGTGGGGACCAGCTGGAGTCGCTGGGTCACGGTCGGCTCGATCGCCTCCCGGGTGAACGGGAACGCGAGCAGTTGGTTGCCGACCCACAGCGGCAGCTGGTCGTCGTAGTTCGGGTGGTACGCGTGCCCGGAGTTGCCGCTCTGGTTGACCCACCGGGACTTGTCCAGATCGGACAGGTCGACCAGCATCCGCATGGTCGGGCCGTACGTCACGCCGTAGCCCTCGGTCAGGTCGAAGCCCATCGCGTTGACCACCCCCGGGCCACCGGGCACCGGGTCGTCGCCGCGGTTGAACAGTCGCTCGACGGGTGCGATGCCGCTGGTGCCGAGGGTCTGGTTCTTCAGCGTCACCCGATGGATCCGGCCCCAGGCCCACCCGCTGGTGTCCCGGGACATCAGCGAGGTCGCCTCCTTGCGGGCGTCGGTCATCGCCGCGAGCAGGATGTCGTCGCGGCGCTCGACCTTGTCCGGGGTGGAGGTGTCGTCCCACCAGCGGTTGCGCGGCTCCTTGAGCAGCGTCGCGACGACGGCGTACCACCGGTCGCCGCCGGTCGGCCACAGGTCCTGCGGCATCTCGTCGCGGAAGGTGCGTTTGAGGATGTCGTGGAAGACGATGTTGAAGTACGCGGCTGCGGCCGAGTCGCGGCCGGAACTGTAGTCCCAGCCGACCAGAGTCTGTTGGCCCTCCCGGATCCAGGGGTCGGAGACGTTCACCTTGAGCAGCACGGGCACCAGGTCGGCGGCGAACCGGATCGTGTCGTCGTAGAACAGGTTCTCCGCCTGCGCCGGGCTGAGCTTGCCCGCGTCCGCAATGGTGTCCCGCAGCTCCTGGCTGCGCCAGCCGTAGGAGTAGTCCGAGCCGATGTGGTGCGGATACTGGCGACCGATGATCTGCTGGTTCGCCGCCACGATGTAGCCGGCCGGCGGGTCGTAGACGTAGGGCAGCTGAGCGAACGGCACCAGCCCCTTCCAGTCGTACGCGGCGTCCCAGCCACGCGCCGGGGTCAGCCCGTTGCCGCGGTTGCGGTTCGGCACCGCACCCATCAGCTGGTAGCCGATGTGACCGGCGGTGTCGGCGTAGACGAGGTTCTGCGACGGCGCGGTGACCAGCGCCGCGCCCGCTCGGAACTGGGCGAAGTTCTTCGCCGCCGCGATCTGCATCAGCCCGTCCATCGACCGGCTGGGGGTCAGCGCGGTCCAGGCCAGGGCGACCGCGTACGCCGGCCGGCCGGCCGGCGTGGCGAGTTCGCCGACCTGACGCGCCGTCGGGTCGACGTCGGACAGCAATGGTCCGTGCTTGGTCGACCGGACGGTGATCGTCCGCGGGGTGTCCTCGCCGCGGACCCGGATCTGCTCGACCCGGGTGCTGAGCGGCTCGGTCCGGTCGCCGACCTGCACCGCGTTGCCGCTCACCCGCTCCAGGTAGAGGTCCTGGGCGTCGACATAGCTGGTGGTCAGCCCCCAGGAGATGTCGGCGTTGTGGCCGATCACGATCCCGGGGAGGCCGGCCATGCTATAGCCCGCGAGCTCGAACGGACAGTTCTGGCTGACCGTCCGGCAGTGCAGTCCGACCTGGGAGAACAGCGACGGGATGGAGGTCGTCACGTGCGGGTCGTTGCCGAGCAGCGGCTTGCCGGTCGTGGTCCGGCTGCCGGCGATCACCCACGAGTTGGAACCCAGCTCGCCGGTCAGGGCGCGCGGCTCCAGCCAGGGTTGCAGCGCGGCGCCGATGCCGGCCGTCGCGGCCGAGCCGGAGCCCTGCGGTGCCGCGATCGCGTTCGTCCTGCCGCGGAGTGATGTCGTGGGGCCGACCGGGGCCGGCCGGGCCCGGGCGGCGGACGCGCTCGGCTCGAACCGGCCGCCGACCACGGTGCCGCGCGTGACGATCGGGTCGAAGCCGTCCAGCGGATAGGGCGGGAACAGCTCCGCGGCCCGGCTCGGGCCGACCTTGGCGGACATGATCGCCAGCTCGGTCTCCTGGCTGAGGTTGGAGCCGAGATCCCAGGCCATCGCCTTCAGCCAGGCCAGCGAGTCCGCGGCGGTCCAGTCCTCGGGCGTGTAGTCCAGCCCCTGAAGCCCGAGCAGGCTGTATTCCAGCGACATCTCCGACGCGGAGCGACCGCGGAGGTAGGCATTGACGCCCGCCGCGTAGGCGTCCAGATAGCGGCGGGTGCTCGCCGACAGCAGCGGGAGCTCCTGCTCGGCCACCCGATGCCAGCCGAGGGTGCGGAGATAGCTGTCGGTCTCGACCTGGGACTTCCCGAACAGCTCCGAGAGCCGGCCGGCGGTGATGTGGCGGCGGACATCCATCTCGTAGAACCGGTCCTGAGCCTGGACGTACCCCTGCGCCTGGAACAGGTCCTCGGCGTCGTCGGCATAGATCTGCACCACGCCGTGGGCGTCGCGCAGCACCTCGACCGGCGCGTTCAGCCCGCCGAGGCCGAGTTGCCCGTCGGTAACGGGGAACGAGCGCCGCACGGTGGCGACGGACAGGCCGGCCAGGCCGGCCGCTGCGATGAGTACGACGACCACCGTGTAGATCGCCCACCGAGGAATCCGCCGCACCGGGTCAGCCTACGGCCGGCGGTCGGGCGGGCGAGGAATGCGGATGTCACGATTTGCGTTAGCAGTCGGTATCATCGAGTGCTAGCGAAGCTGCCTTCGTCCGCACTCGATCGGTCTTGCCCGGTCCGCGCCGTTCGTCTGAGGAGCACACGTGCCCACGTACCAGTACCGCTGCACCGAGTGCGGCCGCGAGCTCGAGGTCGTGCAGAAGTTCACCGACCCTACGCTCACTGAGTGCGAGGAGTGCCGGGGCGCGCTGCGAAAGGTCTACAACGCCGTCGGCGTGGTGTTCAAGGGCAGCGGCTTCTACCGCACCGACAGCCGCAAGGCTGACGGGGCCGCCGGTGGTACGCGCGCGGCCGAGAAGAGCTCGAGCGACAAGGCGTCCGGCGACAAGGGGTCCGGCGACAAGACGCCGGCCGGGTCCGGAACCGGATCGGGTGCCGGCAACGGCTCCGCCTCCGGGAGCTCCGGGACCGCCGCCGGATCGGCCGGCAAGACGACCGCGACCGCGTCGTCCACAGCCGCCTGACCCGCTGCGCGGCCTGTGGACAACTCCGCACGCCGCGATCTGGATCCTTAGTGTCCGGGCGTGACTCGCACGCCTTCGACCCGTCATCCCTTCCGCAGCCTGGCCCGCGCTGCCTCCTGGCACCGCCGCAAGCTCGCGGTGGTGGCCGCCGTCGCCGCGGTGCTGACCGGAATCAGCGCCGCCCGGCCGCCCGATCCTCCCGGCGTCGACGTGGTGCGCGCCACCCGAGAGATCGCGACCGGGGCCGTGGTGGCCCCGACCGACGTCCGGGTCGATCGCATACCGCGGTCCGCGGCGCCGGACGGGCCGCTGGATGACGTCGACGCGGTCGTCGGGCGCCCCGTGGCCGGCGCCGTCGCGCCCGGTCAGGTGCTCACCGCGCTCGACCTCGGCACGCCACGGGCCAGCCGGCCCGGGGCGGTCGTGGCGCCGCTGCGGCTGGCCGACGAGGAGGTGGCCGACCTGCTGCGGGTCGGCGATCGGGTGGACGTCATCGCTGCCGGCTCCGCCGGTTCGACCGGCACCGCGGACAAGGCCCGAGTGCTGGCCAGGGACCTGTTGGTGGTGGGCCTGCCGCGCCGCGGCGACGACGGGACAGTGGGATCCGGCGGCTCCGACGGTCCGCTGGTGCTGGTCGAGGTCGATCTGGCGACGGCCACCGCGCTGAGCGACGTTGCCGGCGACGGCCGGTTGAGCGTCGTGCTGCGATGACCCGCAGCCGCAGCCCGCCGGCCGGGCAGACGCCCGAAATCGTCACATCTGTCTGTTAGCGTCACGCATGTTCGCGCGCTCCACACTTCCGGGGCGACCAGACTGGAAGCGAGGATCATGAAGGGTTTCAAAGAGTTCTTGATGCGGGGCAACCTCATCGAGCTGGCCGTCGCGGTCATCATGGGCACCGCGTTCAACGCCGTGGTCAAGTCGTTCACCGACCTGCTGCTAGACATCCTCGGGCGGATCGGCGGTGTGCCCAACTTCAGCGGAGCGATCGTTCTCGGCATCAACCTCGGCAACTTCCTGTCGTCGGTCTTCGCCTTCGTGCTCACCGCCGTCGTGATCTATTTCGGCGTCGTCCTGCCGTACAACAAGCTCGCGGCGATCCGGAAGACCGACGAGCCGGACGTGGCGGCGTCGACCGAGGACCTGCTGGCCGAGATCCGCGATCTGCTCAAGGAGCAGAACGCGCGCGCCGGGGGCACACCTCCGCAGGTCTGATCGCCCGCCGGCGACGGGACCCGTCGCGGGGCACGCGGTGGGGCGCGCCGCGGGCACGCGGTGGGCGCACGCTTGGCGCGCGGGTACGCGAGACTCAGCCGTCGCGGAGCAGGACGTTGAGCCGAGCCGCCTGGCGGGTCAGGTGGTCGCGCTCGGCGACGTTCGGCGCTCGTCGGGCGGCCTCGGCATAGAGCCGGGCCGCGACGGACAGCTCGCCGCCCTTCTCGTGCAGATGGGCCGCCACCGCGGCATGCCGGGGAATCGACGGATCCACCGCCGCGAGCGCGGCCAGCCCGGCCCGGGCCCCGTCGGCCTCGCCGACGGCGACGCAGCGGTTGAGCCGGACCACCGGGGAGTCGGTGAGCCGGAGCAGCTCGTCGTACCACTCGACGATCTGCACCCAGTCGGTCTCGGCGGCGGTCGGCGCGTCGGCGTGCAGCGCCGCGATCGCCGCCTGGGCCTGGTAGGGACCGAGCTGGTCTCGCTGGAGGGCGGTCTGGAGCAGGTCGACGCCCTCCGCGATCTGGGCGGTGTGCCAGCGGGTGCGGTCCTGCTCGGCGAGCGGCACCAGCCGACCGTCGGCGTCGGTGCGCGCGTCACGCCGGGCATGATGCAGCAGCATCAGCGCCAGCAGGCCCGCGACCTCCGGTGATCCGGCCGAGCCCTCACCGACGAGCGCGGCGAGCTGCCGGGTCAGCCGGATGGCCTCGGCGGCCAGGTCGACGTCGCCGGAGTAGCCCTCGTTGAAGACGAGGTAGAGCGTGGTCAGCACGGCGCCGAGATCCCCTGCCCGGTCGAACCGGACGTCCGCGACGGTGCGCTTGGCCCGGCTGATCCGCTGTGCCATCGTCGCCTCCGGCACGAGATAGGCGGCGGCGATCTGCCGCGTGGTGAGCCCACCGACCGCCCGCAGAGTCAGCGCTACCGCCGAGGCTGGTGACAGTGCCGGGTGCGCGCAGCGCAGATACAGCTCCAGCGTGTCGTCGCCGCCGGCGACGGGCCCGGGCCGCGGTTCGGCGACGACCCGGTCCTCGCGCCCCCGCCGCGCGGTGTCGGCGCGGACCAGGTCGAGGAACTTCCGCCACGCGGCGGTGACCAGCCAGCCCTTCGGATCGCGGGGAGGATCGTCCGGCCAGGTCTGGACGGCCGAGATCAGTGCCTCCTGGACGGCGTCCTCAGCCGTCGCGAAGTCAGCTCCGCGACGGATGAGGACCGCCAGCACTGCGGGGGTGAGCTCTCGGAGCTCCGCGTCGCTCGGCAGGCTCACTCGTCGACCGGCGAGTGATCGCCGAGGAACGGCCGGACCTCCAGCCACTCATAGATCGGCTTGCCGTCCTTGCCCGGCGCCGCCGACAGCTCCCCGGCGAGCTCGATCGCCCGGTCGTAGGAGTCGACGTCGATCGCCATCCAGCCCGCGATCAGGTCCTTGGTCTCGGCGAACGGTCCGTCGGTGACCGGCGGGCGGCCGGCGCCGTCGTACCGGACGAACGTGCCGTCGGGCGACAGCGCCTGGCCGTCCACGAACTCCCCGCTCTGCTCCAGCTTGGCGGCGAAGTCGTTCATGTAGGCGATGTGCGCGTCGATCTCCGCGGGCGACCACTGCTCCATCGGGATGCCGACCAGATCCTCCGGGCCGGCGTTGCGACGGTAATGCTTCAGCAGCAGGTACTTGGCCATGATGATGCTCTCCTTCGTCGTGATGCGGCCTCGGTGGCCGCTCTCATTCCGGGGACGGAGCCGACCCGGCGTTCTCGACATGTCCGGCGAGAATTCTTCCGGACCGTCGTCGGCTCAGTGCCGGGGACGCAACCGCTGCACCGATGAAGGGATCGCCGTCCCCGCTCGCAGATCGGGCGCCGGCAGCACCCGCACCGGCCGGTCGCCGAACCGGAGGTGGCCGGCCCAGGCGTCGCCCGCGACGTCCTCGTCGGGGTCCTCCGGCCAGCCGTCGGAGACCCGCAGCGACCACTCGTCGATGGGCATCGCCAGCACCAGCGTGGCGGCGAGTTCCTTGGGACTGGAGCCGCGTACCTCGGGCGCCCGGCCGGGAATCAGCCGCTGGGTGAGGACGTCCAGCGCCTGGGATTTCTCCGCACCCGCCAGCGCCCGGAAGGACCCGAACAGCACGGCGCTGCGATACAGCAGCGAGGACTCGAACGCCGAGCGGGCCACCACGATCCCGTCGACCGCGGTGATCGCCACCGCGGCGGGAATCCCGGACACCAGCCGCATCCAGCGCGACCCGGTCGAGCCGTGCACGAGGATCCGGTCGTCCCAGCGAGCGACGGCGGTCGGGATCACGCCGGGCGATCCGTCCGCCTCCGCGAAGGCGATGTGCCCCACGATCGTCGCGTCCAGCAACCCGTCCAGTGCGGCCCGGTCGCTGGTCATCAGCTCGGGCAGACGGGTCGCGACGGTGCGGCTCATGGGTCCCAGTCTCGCCGACCCCTTCCCTCCCCCACCCCGTCCCCCGGAAACTGTGCACGTACGGCGATGTTGAAACGCCTCACAGGGCAACACGCGCACAGTTTCGCGGGGCTTGCGGGCTGCGGGCGCTCAGCTGCCGTGGTGCGGCGGAACGTCTCGGAGCAGCGCCTGCTCCGCCGCGTCGAGCCGGCGATCGCTCAACACCAGGCGGGGGCCGCCCTCGGCACCGAGCACTCGCCGCAACTCGCCGAGCGCGGCGGCGAACTGGGCCGCGCCGAGGCCCGCCCGCAGGTCGTCCGGGACGACGTACGGCCAACCACCGGCCCCGGCGCGCGCTCGGGCCACCGCGTCCAGCAGCCCCTGCCGCCCGCTCTCGTACCTGCGGTCGAGGTCGGCCATCAGCGCGGCCGGATCCGGTCGATCCTGGGTGCCCAGAGCGGGATCGACCCGGCCCAGCAGGGCGTAGCCGAGTGCCTGGTGCCAGCGCAGCCCGGCCTGCCGCGGCTCGACGCCGGGCGGAGTAGCTCGGTTGCTCACGGCCCCGATTCTGCCAACCTCGCGACGACGGGCACGACTGGCAGTGACGGGCAGGACGGGCACCCTCGCGAGCTCCGCCCCGCTCCATGGTGATCGCCACGACCCGGACGCCGTCAGCCGGGGGCCGGGACGGCAGGACCGCGGCCGCACCCGTGGCCGCGGTCCCGATCCTCGCTGGTCGTCGCCGACGCTACGACCCTTCCTGCACCAGATGGATCTCGTCCGCGACCAGGCCATGTGCCTCGCGGTGTACGTCCGCCGCGGCCTCCGCGCTGGGCGCGTCGACCAGGCAGAACACCTTGCCCGCCCCCTCGTCCACCCAGTAGCGCAGGTAGCTCACCCCGTACCGGTCCTGAGTCCTCAGGTCCGCCTCGTGCGCACCGGCGACGTCGTCGAAGGTCGCGCCCTCGGGCAAGGTGTGGTGCACATCCATGAAAAGCGGCATCTCGCCGTCCCTTCCGTCGGTGCCGGACGCCTCTCGTCCGGACGTCGACGACGCTAGGTGGCGGCCGTTTGGAGTGGCGTTTGTGCCGCATCCGCGCGGGCCTCGCGCGGATCGCGGACGTACGGGACGACCCGCTCGGCGAGGTCGGGCAGCGGACCGAGCGCCGCCAGCCAGCGGGCCTCCTCGACCACCCGGCGGTCGGCGCCGTCGGTCAGCTCGACCAGGTCGGTCAGGATGACCGCCCGCACCCAGGGATAGACGTCGGTGTACCGGCGACAGCAGGACAGCGCGTCGTGCAGCAGGCCGGCAGCCGCGTCCCGGTCGGCCGGCGCCCGGACCAGGCCGAGCCCGCGGAGGGCGAGCGCCTCGTAGCACGGGTCGCCGATCTCGGTGGAGAAGGTGAGTGCCTCGGAGAACCTGTGCGCCGCGGTGCCGTGGTCCCCGGCGACGAGCGCGCAGTCGGCGAGCACTAGCAGTGGCCAGGGCAGCGCCGCCCGCCAGCCGCCGCGGCGGACGTGGTCGAGGCCGGCCTCCGCGATGACGGCCGCACCGGCCGGGTCACCGGAGCGTTCGATCGCCCGGGCGAGCATCCCCTCGGCATACCCCTGCCAGCCCCGCTGTTTGGCGGCCACGAACCCGGCGATCGCCGCCTCCAGGGTGACCGTCGCCCGGTCGTAGATGCAGCGGTCGGACAGGCACATGCCGAGGTAGGTCTGCGCCTTTGCCGCCCGCACCAGTTGGCCGGCGGCGAGGGCGTGCTCGATCGAGCGGGCCAGCACCGGCTCGGCGAGGGCCCCGGTGCCGTCCATCGCGAACACGAACCCCATCTCGCACTCCACCTCGGCCAGCGCGGCCAGGTCGTCCAGGTCGCCGGCGAGCTGGAGCGCACGGCTGAGCAGGCCCTTCGCCTCCTGATCCCGGCCGCGGTGGGTGTGGATCAGGGTGCGGGCGAGCAGCAGCAGGGCGGACAGCTCCAGCTCGGGGTCGCCGAGTGCCAGCGCGACATCGGCGGCCCGGCGGGACGTTTCGACCGCCCGATCCAGCTCACCGGCCCGCAGCCGAGCGGCGGCCGACTCCAGCAGCGCCGGCGCGGACACGCTCGCCGGCACCGAGGACGGCATCCGGGGCCGATCCAGCGGACGACGGACGAACTCCGCCGGTGGCACCCCCAGCTCGGCTCGGAACCGCTGCTCGATGACCGCGAAACGCTGCCGGGCGACCGGCGCATTGCCACTTTGCACCAGCAGGTCGAGCAGCAGCTCGTTCGACGTCTCGCAGAACGGGTCGAACAGCAGCGCACGCTCGGTGATCCGCAGCGCGCGGGCCGGGTCGGACGTCCCCAGCCGCGCGCCGATCCACCACAGTGCCTCCGCGATCACGTCGTGCACCCGGGTGCGCTGCAGCGACAACCACAGCTCGTACGCCGGCGCGTCGGCGAAGTCCATGCCCTCCAGCAGCTCGCCACGCACCAGCCGTTCGATCGTGTCGACGTCGTCGGGCACGGCGAGCAGCTCGAGCAGGTCCACCCGCACGGCATCGGTCAGCCGCAGCTCCAACCGGCCGTCCTGTTCGACGATCGTCGCCTCCGGCTCGACCGCCCGCCGGACCTGGTGCAGCAGCCAGCGCAGCGCGGCGAGCGGGTCGTTCGCCTCCGGCACCAGGCGGGCGGCGACGGCGCGGCGGGTCGGCTCCGGCTCGAGCAGCATAAGGGCGAGCAGTCCCCAGGGCTTCCGCCCGCTGAGCGGCACGGCGACCCCGTCCCGGGTGATCGCCGACTGCCCCAGCAGCTGCAGCTCGAGCGCCATTCCACGAGCATAGGGCGGCCCGGGCGCTCGTCAATTGGGTCGCGGACGGCGCACCGCCCGCTCTACTCTCGTCGCTTGTGGAGATCCGAGAGCTGACCGCCGACGCCCTGGCCGACGACGACGTGGTGCGCCAGTTGTACGAGGTCTCCCGCCGGGCACAGCTGTTCGGCCGGGAGAGCCAGCCGTTCTGGAGCTTCCAGGAGTTCGCCGGCGCGCTGCGGTCGACCGACATCGGCGAGCGGCAGGAGGTCTTCGCCGCGTACGACGGCGACCGGCTGGTCGCGGGCGCGATCTTGTGGTCCTTCCTGCTGGACAACACCGAGAAGGCATGGTTCGAGCTGAGTGTCGACGTGCCCGACCGCCGGCGCGGAATCGGCCGGGCGCTGGCGACCCGGCTGGAGGAGCTGGCCCGGGCCGACGGCCGGACCCTGATCCTGAGCGACGCCAAGCTGCCGTTCGACGACCGCGAGGCGCACGGCTATCGGCGATTCGCCGAGGCCTGCGGCTATCAGCTGTCCAACTACGAGGTGGTGCGGCACCTGCCGCTGCCGGTGCCGGACGACCGGATCGAGGAGTGGATCGCCGAGGCGACGCCCCGGCTCGAGGGCTACACCCTGCACACCTACGTCGACGAGATGCCGGCCGACCTGGTCGAGTCGCTGTGTGTGCTGCTGGGCCAGCTCGGCGTCGACGCCCCGACCGGTGCGGTCGACTTCGAGGAGGAGGCGATGACGCCGGAGCGGTTCGCCGAGATGCTGGAGCGCGACACGGCGATGGGCCGGTCCCGGTTCGAGACCGTGGCGCTGACGCCGGATCGCCAGGTGGTCGCCCAGTCGACCTTGTCGGTCCCGCGCAGCGGCGGCACCGAGGTCTTCCAGTGGGGCACCTTCGTGCACCGCCAGCACCGCGGCCACAAACTCGGCCTCGCCGCCAAGGCGGTCAACCTGCGGGCGGTCCAGTCCTTCCGCGACGATCTGACCCTGGTCACCACCCAGAACGCGGAGACCAACGGCTACATGGTCTCGATCAACGAACGGATGGGCTTCCGTCCGGTCGAGGTCTCCGCGGAGTTCGTCAAACACCTGTGAGCCAGGTCTCGCATAGCCGGGAAATACATTCAGGTTGTTGATGGTTCAACCGAATGTGACCGAACTCCTCCACTCCGATATCGATCTGACCTCCTACGAGGCCGACTTCGGCGACCTTGCTCTCTCTGCCGATGCCCAGGACCTGCTCTTCCGCGAGGCGCACACCGCGTACGCCTTCACCGACGAGCCGGTGACCGACGAGCAGCTCCGGGCCGTGTACGACCTGGTCAAGTGGGCCCCGACTGCCATGAACAGCCAGCCGCTCCGGGTCGTCCTGGTCCGCAGCCCCGAGGCGCGCGAGCGACTCGTCCGGCACATGGGCGGCAACAACCAGGCCCGCGTCGCCGCCGCGCCGGTGACCGCGATCCTGGCCGCCGACGTGGACTTCCACGACGAACTGCACCGGACCTTTCCGGTCTTCCCCGGCGCCCGCGAATTGTTCACCGGTGACGATCTCGCTCGCGAGCGCAGCGCCCGGTTCAGCGCCGGGCTGCAGGCCGCGTACTTCCTGGTGGGTATCCGCGCCGCCGGTCTCGGCGCCGGCCCGATGACCGGGTTCGACGCCGCCGGGATCGACGCCGAGTTCTTCCCCGACGGCGCGCACCGGACCTTGATGGTCGTCAACATCGGGCGGACGGCCGCCGACGGCGGCAACCGCCCCCGGCTCCCCCGGCTGGACTACACCGACGTCGTCGAGACCGTCTGAGTCTGCGCGATCTGTGCGCTGAGCCTGTCGAAGCGCCCTTCGACAGGCTCAGGGCACGTGGTCGTCAGAGCAGGGTCGTGCCCGAGGCGACGGTCCGGGGCTCACCCGGGTCGTCGAGGCTGACCGCGCCGACCACCTTGACGTCGTCGGCGAAGGTCCAGTCGCCCTTGACCGCGAGCCCCGTCGCCTCCTTCAGCGAGGGCGCGCCATCGGGGAAGCGGTCCTCGAACTTGCCGATCGTCTTGTAGTACTTCGAGTCCAGCTCGATCAGCGGCGCCGACTCGACGACCTTGGTCAGCCGCCCGTCGGCACCGACCTCGTACACGTCGGAGCGGAGCAGCAGCAGGTCGCTGGTGGTCTTCACCGGGAGGAAGCGCTCTCGGCCGACGCCGATCGCGGTGGCACCGGGGAAGACCTCGATCGCGGCGCCCATCGCGCTCTCGATCTGGATCACGTTCGGCGAGGACGAGTCCGCCGGATCGACGGTCTTCTCGTTCTTGATCAGCGGCAGCCCCAACACCGAGTTGCGCTCCTTCAGCGTCCGCGACAACACCTCCAGGTCGAACCAGAGGTTGTTGGTGTGGAAGAAGGGGTGCCGGAACTCGTCGGTGAAGAAGTGCATCTCGTCCTCGGCCGTCTGCGCCGTGTCGCGGAGGATCAGCTGCTGGTCGGCCTTCCGGATGGCGAGATGACCGCCCTTGCGGTCGGCGGCGGTCCGCTTGCAGATCTCCGCGGCGTACGGCGCGCCGCTGGCGGCGAACCAGCCGGCGATGGTCGCATCCGGCGCGGCGCCCAGGTTGTCGGAGTTGGAGACGCTGGCATAGCGATAGCCCTGCTCCAGCAGCCGGTCCAAGATGCCGGAGCCCTCGAGCGCGGTGTAGAGGTCGCCGTGGCCGGGCGGGCACCACTCCAGCGTCGGGTCGGCCGGCCACTCGACCGGAGTCAGGTCCTCGGCCAGCAGCTTCGGCTCGGAGTTCTGCAGGAAGTCCAGCCCGAGGCCGTCGACCTCGATGTCCGGGTACGGTGCGAGGGCGGCCAGGGTGTCGTCCTGGGTGCGAAAGCTGTTCATGAACAGCAGCGGCAGCTTCGCGCCATAGCTCTCCCGCGCGGCCAGCACCTGGGCCACGATCAGGTCGAGGAACGTCTTGCCGCTGCGCACCGGCAGCAGGGACTTGGCCTTGTCCATCCCCATCGACGTGCCGAGACCGCCGTTGAGCTTGATGATCACCGTCTTGGCCAGCGCGGCCCGGGCATCGTCGTCGGAGATCTCCACATCGGCCAGCAGGTCCGGCGAGGTCAGCGGCTCGATCGAGTCCTCGGCGATGAAGCCGGTGACGCCCTCCTCCAACTGGTGGTAGTAGTGGCTGAACACCTCGATCGCCTGCGGTGCCACCCCGGCCGCCGTCATCTTGTCCCGGGCTGCTTGCAGTCCTGATTCGCTCATGGCCGCATCGTAGGGGAGAGCTGTGACCGCCCGGTGACCTGCTCACGACGGTTCGTTCGGTGGGCGGCTATTTCTTCTGCTGCTTGGGCGGCGGCGGGGCGAAGCCGGCAAGGAACTTCTGGCTCGCCTCGACGACCTGCTTCTGCGCCGTGAGCCGGTCGACGGTGGTGGTGCCGTCGCCGGGCTGGGGGCCGTAGTCGCCGAAGTAGGCGTGCAGCCCGCCGGTGACCTCGACGTACTGCGTGTCGGGCGGCAGATAGGACTTGTGCGCCTCGATCGTGGCCGGAGTGGCCAGTCCGTCCTCGGTGCCGTAGATCGACATCGCCTGTAGGCCGGTCCGGGTCACCGGGCTGGCCGGATAGCTGGCCCACAGCAGCAGCCCCTTCACCCGATCGTCCTGGTCGGCGAAGTCCGCCGCCGCCGTGCCACCGAGCGAGTGGCCGCCGACCACCCAGGAGACGATCTCGGTATGCACCGCCATCGGCCGAGCGGCGTGGTTCCGGTCGGTCAGCGCGATCCCGAACGGGTCCTTCACCACGATGACGAGATTGCCGGCCCTGGCGAGCGGCGTCAGCAACGGGGCGTACGCCCGCGGGTCGACCCGGGCGCCCGGGACGAAGACGAGCCCGACCTTGGGTTGGACCACCTGGCCGTCGGCGTTCCGGACGGTGGGGGCCAGTTCGTACCAGGTGAGGGTGTCGGTGAACCGCACGCCGGGCTCGGTGCGCAGCGCGGCGACCACCCCCGGCGCGGGCGCGAACGGCTTCGCCCACGCGACCACGGCGACCAGCACGATGCAGACGAACAGGGCCGGGATCGCGAGCGCCAGCCGCAGTTCGGCGCGCCGGCGCAGCTGCTTGCGGGTCCGCCGCTGGTGCCGCGGGTCGTTGCCGCGGAGGTCGGTCTTGTCACCGGCGGCGAGGCTGGCGATCGCCCAGACCACCGCGATGAAGCCGAGCACCGCGCAGGCGACGGTCGCGACCAGCAGCGCCGGATGCCCGTTCAACAGGGGCTCCCACCGGGTCCAGCCGACCCAGCCGGCGATGACCACCATCGCCACCCCGAGAGCCAGCCAGATGGTCGCGAGCACCGTGCGACTGGTGCTCCCCGGCTGCGACATGCGGCAGAGTCTAGGCGGGCCCGGGGACGATTCCGCGACGTCACTTGACCAGGTCGGCGACCTCTGCCCCGAACGCCGTGATCAGGTCGTCGACCTCGACGAACGCGCTGTAGCCGTGCCCGCCGGCACCCATCGCGACCCGCCGGCCGCGGAGCCGCTCGTCGACGTACACCGGCCAACCGGGTTCGCTGCCGATCGGCGTGATCGTCCCGCGCTCGTAGCCGGTCGCCGCCAGCGCGCCGTCCGCGTCCGGCATCGAGAGCTTGTTCACACCCAGCAATCCGCGCAGCTTCGGCCAGGAGAACGTCGCGTCGCCACCGACCACGACGAACAGGTGCTCACCGTCCGGCAGCCGGACGACCAGTGTCTTGGCGATGTCGGACGGCTCGATGCCGAGGATGGCTGCCGCCTCCGGCAGGCTGCGCGCCGCCGGCCGGACCCGGAGCTCGACCGACAGCCCGCGATCGTTCGCGGCCGCCAGCATCCGGCGTACGCCGTCGGGAAGATCGTCCTCGCTCATCGCCACCTCCGACCTCGGTCACCGATCCGGAACGCCGCCGACCCCCGCCGGGTACGCCGGGCGGGGGTCGTGGGACGTACGTCTGGGACAGCGCTGCTCAGCTGGGAGCGCTGCTCAGCTGGGAGCGCTGCTCAGCTGGGAGCGCTGCTCAGCTGGGACAGGGCTGCTCAGCCGAGCAGCTTCGCCTTCGCCTGGGTGAACTCGGCATCGCTCAACACACCGGAGGCGTGCAGCTGGCCGAGCTGAGTGAGCTTGGCCAACAGGTCATCCTCGGCCGGTGCGGCCGCGGGAGCGGCCGGGGGTTGAGCGGCGGCCTGCTCGGCGGCCACCTGCTGTGCCGCCTCGTACGCCATCCGCTGCTGCTCCTGCTGAGCGGCCGCCTGCTGGGCTGCCTCGGCCTGGGCCTGGCCCTCCCACTTGTTGGCCTGGTGACGGGAGACGGCGTTGGCCGTCGCCGACGCCGTGCCGGCGATCACTGCTGTCCGGGCCATGGTCCCGACGAGACCGGGCCGACCTACTCGACGTCCGATGGGCATGATGCTCCTTCGCTCGCGCTCGTTCGCCTAGGCCTCGAAGCCGGCCAGCTCGGCGACCTCGTTGACGACCTCCGCGGGGAAGCGGTCGACGGCCAGCACGGTTGCGCCCGCATCCCGCACCGCTCCGGCGATCGATCGGGCCCAGGTGTTCTCCAGTAGTACCACCAGGGCCGAACTGCCGGCCGGCAGCTCACGGGTGAGCAGGTCGAGATCCTCCTCGCCGAGAAGCCCGGAACCGGAGAGCTCGATCTCGGTCAGATCGATCTCGTCACCGAGCACGTCCACCTCGAGAATGTCGATCTCGCCGTCGGCCGTGCGCCGGACGACGGTGAGATCGAGCAGCGTGATCACACCGCTCTCCAGGGTGGCGAGCAGCGACTCACGCACCGGAGCCGGGATGTGATCCTCGGGGAAGGCGACCACATACAGGTCGGCCGGGCCGAACGACGTCATTCGTTACCTCTCGTCGGGGGCCGGCCGTGCCTGCGGGCACCTCCAGGATCAGGCGAGGGCCTTGGCCTTCAGCTGATCGAACTCGGCCTGGGTGATGGTGCCATTGTCCAGCAGCGCCTTCGCCGACGCGATCTGGTCCGCCGCGTTCGCGCCACCGCTGCCGGCCACGGACTTGATGTACTGGTCGGTCGCGGCCTGGGCGCTCTGCACGGCGGCCAGGTGACGCTCACCCATGCCCTTGCCGCGGGCGATCAGGTAGATCAGCGCGATCAGGAACGGGAAGACGAGCAGGCCGATGATCCACAGCGCCTTCCACCAACCGCTCAGATCCTTGTCCCGGAACAGATCGGTGATGATCTGGAACAAGATGATCAGGTACGCGACGAAGAAGAAGCTCCAGACGAGCAGCCAGAAGAAGTCCATGAAGCTGTTCATGAAGGGACACGCTTTCAGCTAGTGATTCCGACGGATCCGCCACGGATCCGGGAGAACGGTAGCGCAGCGGGACGGCTGAGAGGCCGTGGTCTCGGCGCGACGCGCCAGGATCACCCAACGCGGGTGATGGTCGCCCGGGATTCGCTCAGCGCCCCCGCCGTCGCCGTCCGGCGGCCAGTTGCCGCGCGTAGTTCGGCTGAGGCCCCGGTCGCCCACCGCTTCACACCCCTGACTGCCGCTGCACACCCCTGACTGTCGCTCCACACCCGCTGCTCGGGGTGTGAGGCGGCAGCGAGAGGTGTGAAGCACCGGGGAGGTACGACGGTGGGCGGTGCCGGGCGGCATCCCCGACCTCGGCGTCACCCCCCAACCGATGCCTGCGGATCCGGCGGCAGCAGCGTCGCAGGGTGGGACTCGTCCACCGGGAAGTACGCGTTTGTCGACAACCCGACGGTCATCGGGTCCAGCTGCTCGCGGACGACGTCGACCGACTCGGCCCTCCACAGGTCGAAGGCATAGTCGCCGGTGGCGCTGTGCACCGACACCAGCAGTGTGAGTCCCGGTGGCTCCAGCTCTCCGCTCTGTTCGGCCTCGGCGAGCGCGTTCCGCCACAGCGCCGGGTCAGCGATCGTGTAAACCGTCCCGACCAACATGATCGCCCTCCCCCAGCTGGACGCGGCCCGCGATGCGCCGGCGTTCCGAGCCTGGCCCCGCGAAGCCGCGTACTTCTATACGGGGAATTGCGTACCTGCCGGTGGAGGGATCACGGGCAGCAGGCCCAGCTGGCGCGCAATAGCCACAGCGATCAGCCGGTCCCGACAACCCAGCTTGCGGTAGATGTGCTCCAGGTGCTTGTCCACCGTTCTCATGCTGATGCCGAGCCGGCGGCCGATCGCGCGAGCCGGCAGACCGTCGGCCAAGGCGCCGAGCACGCCGAGCTCACGCGCAGTGAGGTCTGCCTGGTTGTTGCCGCTCTGCGCCACCTCCTGCCAAGGCTCCAGCCGGTCGTACATCAGACCGAGCGTGGCGAGCACCGGCGCAAGTCCGATCGCCAGCTCGACCTCGGCGTCGGTGAAGTCGCTCGCCCGGCGCGCCAGCATCCAGCACCGGAAGCGGGCCGGCGGCGGCGGCGCGATGTTCAGCTGATGTTCGGGCATGGCGTACTTCAACTCGTGGTATGTCTCCTGCTCGCGCCAGCGGCGAGGGGCGATGATGTCCGACACCCGGAACGGGGTCCGCTCGTGCACGTGGGCGGTCTGCCAGCGAGGCGTCACGTGCCGGGTCCAATAGCGAGTCAGGTCGCCGCTCAGTTGCCGATCGATCGCGAATCGGTCGCCGCGGATGGCAACGCAGCCCGACCCGAACTGGTCGGCAGCTTGAATCCACAACGCGTCATCCGCCGGGACCAGCCGCAACAGCTGCTCCCGCGCGGCTCTCCGGTACGCGGTGCGATCGGGCAGCTGCGACAGCCGCGAACCGATCGCAACGACCTCGTCGAAGTCCATTCCGTCCCCGCCGTGACGAATCCCTCGGACTCCAGACTTTATCGCCACGGGCGTGGCTTGGCATCGAAACTCGACGGCCCCGACGGGTCGAGGTGATCCGCACCAGGCGCACGTCCACGGAGCGTCCAGAGCCACATTTCCGCAACGTCGCAGGAACCACCCGCGCCGGCAGCCGCCGTTGCGTTGGCCCACCGGCGTCCAGGACGGAGTCTGCGGCAGAAGCAACGTGGGTAGGAGGTGGGCAACGGCCGTACGGCCCGCCGAGACGAGCACCGCACGAAGGAGGATCGGTCGGAGATGGCGAGGGTGTTGCTGCTGTCGACGCCGATCTTCGGACACGTCCAGCCGATGATCACGATCGGCCGAGCCCTGGCCGCCCGCGGCCACCGGGTCTGCCTCCTGACCGGCGGCAAGTACGAGGCCGCGGCGCGCTCGGCAGGCCTGCACGTCCACCCCCTGCCCGCCTCCGTCGACTACGACGACGCCCGGCTGCACGACTGGCTGCCGGCCCGTGGCCTCTCCTCCCGCATCGCCGCCGGTCGGCAGGACATCCTGGAACTGTTCGTCCGGCCGCTGGTCGAGCAGTACCGAGCGGTGGGTGACGTGTTGAGCGCCGAGCCGGCCGATCTGGTGATCGGCGAGGCGGGCTTCTACGGCGTGCTGCCGTTGCTGCTGGCGGAACGATCGTCGCGTCCACCGGTGCTGGGCGTATCCACAACGCCGCTGTCGGTGACCAGTGTCGACTGCGCTCCGTTCGGCTCCGGTCTCGCGCCGGGCCGGACCGCGTTCTCGCGGCTGCGCAACCGGCAGATCGACTACCTGTTGCGGCACGGTCCGCTGCGGGCGATCCGGACTCAGCTCGATGCCAGCCTGGCCGCCGTCGGCGCACCACCCTGCCCGGTCAGCTTCTTCGACGTGGTCACGCTGTTCGACCAGACCTTCCACCTGTCGGCAGCCGAGCTGGAGTACCCGCGCCGTGAGCTGACCGACCGGATCCGGTTCGTCGGGCCGCTGCCGCCCACGCTGGACCCGCCGCCGGCCCGGCCCGTCTGGTGGCCGGAGCTCGCCGGGCCGCGGCCCGTCGTCCACGTCACCCAGGGCACGCTGGACAACCACGACCTCGGCAAGCTGATCGTGCCCACCGTGCGGGGACTGGCCGGCGAGCCGCTGCTCGTCGTGGTGACGACCGGGGGCCGGCCGGTGGCCGACCTGAGCCGCGCGTACGGCGGCCCGTTGCCGGCGAACGTACGGGTTGCGGAGTTCCTGCCCTACCCCGACCTGCTGCCGTTGGCCGCCGCGGTGGTCACCAACGGCGGGTACGGCGGAGTCCAGCAGGCACTCGCCAACGGATGCCCGCTGGTGGTCGCCGGCGGTTCGGAGGACAAGCCGGAGGTGGCCACCCGGGTGGCCTGGGCGGGCGCCGGCGTCAACCTGCGCACCGGCCGTCCGTCGCCCCGGCGGGTGCGGGCCGCGGTCCGGGCCGTGCTCGTGCGCTCGCGCTATCGCGTCGCCGCGGGCGGGCTGCGACGCCGGATGGCCCTGCTGCCCGACCCGGTGGCTACCGTCGTCGACGAGGTCGAGCGACGGGTCGGGCCGCCCGCACGCCGCCGAGGTCTGGTGCTCCCGGTCGACTCGACCGCGCGGCGCTGCCCCACCGGCAGCGAAGAGCCTTCGTCGGCGAGCGGCCGATGACCGACTCCGCACCGATCGGCCGGGCCAGGATCGGGGAGCGCGACTGGATCCTGCTGCTCGGCCTGGCCGTGGGGCTGCTCGCCTCCGAGCTGGCCGAGACCGTGTTCGCCACCGCGCTGCCGACCGTTGCGGGCGATCTCGGGCATGCCGCGCAGCTGGCCTGGATCACCACGGCGTACCTGCTGGCCGGCACGGCCGTGATGCCCGTCTACGGCAGGCTCAGCGATCGCGCCGGACGTCGCCCGCTGCTGCTGACCGCCTTGGGGCTGTTCCTGGCGGGCTCGGTCACCGGCGCGCTTGCCGGCGGTTTCGCCACCGTCGTCCTGGCCCGGGTGATCCAGGGTCTCGGGGGTGGCGGCCTGCTGATCCTGGTGCAGAGCGTCGTGGCCGACACGGTCGAGCCCCGCCGCCGGGTCACGGTGATGAGCGGGATCGGGGCCGTGTTCGCGGTGGCCGCGGTGGCCGGACCGGTCGCCGGTGGCTGGCTGAGCGAGCACGTGGGCTGGCGGTCGTTGTTCTGGGTGGGTATCCCGTTCGCGCTGCTGGCCGCCCTGGTCGTCTGGCTCCGGCTGCCGGCGGGCGTGCCCACCGACCGTGCCGCCGCCGAACCGCCGGCCCCGCTGCGGCTGTTCCGGACCCGGGACTTCACCACGACCGTGCTGGCCACCGGGCTGCTGGCAGTAGCGGCGTTCGGCTCGATCGCCTATCTGCCGACGTACCTGCAGATGGGTCTCGGGCTCCGCCCGACCACGGCTGGACTGGTGATGCTGGCACTGGTCGGAGGACTGGCCATCGGCACCGTCCTGACGGCGCGGCTGGTCAAGCGCACGGGCCGGACGAAGCCGCCGCTGGTGGTGGGCAGCTGCTCGGCCGCGGCCGGACTGCTGCTGCTCGCGGCGACCTCGACCGGTGCCGGTCTCGGGCTCGCGGTCGCCGGCCTGATCGTTTTGGGACTGGGAGTCGGCAGCGCCTGGGAGGTCGCCGTCGTGGTGGCTCAGACGTCGGTCGGCGACGACGCCGTCGGGACCGCGACCTCGGTCCACAGTCTCGGCCGGGAGATCGGCGTCGTCGTCGGCACCGCGGTCGTCGGCGTCTGGTTCACCGCCCGGCTCCAGTCGTTGTTGGCCGGACAGCTGGACGACCAGACGGTCCGCTCCCTCGGCCCGGCCACCCTCGACGCGCTGCCGGACGGTGCGCTCCTCGTCGTCCACCAGGCGTACGTCGGCGCGCTCGCGCCGGTGCTGGCCGCGGTCGCGCCGCTGGCGCTCGCCGCGGCGGTCGTCTTCGCCGCGCTGCGATCGGGCAAGCTCGCCAGGGTCAGGACCGGTGCACCCGCTTCCGAGGCCGACGGCGGCGAGCCCGGTCGGATCGAGCGCGCCGACCGGATGATCCGATGACCGCTGCCGTGCAGCCGGTCCGCTTCTCCGTCGTGATTCCGGCCTACAACGAACAAGACGGGCTGGCGGCCACGCTGGACTCGTTGCGCGCCCAGGACTTCCCGGGGACGTACGAGGTCATCGTGGTGGACAACGGCAGCGACGACGCGACCGCAGCGCGCGCCGCCCAGGGTGGGGCAACGGTGATCGCGGAGCCCCGGCTCGGCGTCTGTCGGGCCCGGCAGACGGGCACCATGGCCGCGCGCGGGGAGATCGTGGTGTCCACCGACGCCGACACGGTGCACCCGCCCGGCTGGCTGAGCCGGATCGACCACGTCTTCCGCGATCATCCGGCCGTCGTCGCGGTCGGCGGGCCGTGCCGGTACGCCGACCCGCCCTGGTGGGCCCGGCTGTTCCCGCCGCTGGGCTTCGCCATGGTGGCGGGGCTGCACACGATCACCGGGCGGGTCTGCTACCTGACCGCCACCAACGTCGCGTTCCGCCGGGACGGCTTCGCCGGCTACGACACCACGCTCAGCCAGGGCGGGGACGAGATCGACCTGCTGCGCCGGCTCGGCCGGCAGGGGCGGGTCTGGTGGTGCGCCGACAACGCGGTGACCACCTCGTCGCGCCGGTTGGACCAGGGACTGGCGTACACCCTGGTCGTCTCCTACGGCTACCACTACGCGCTGGCATACGTGCTGAACCGGGCGACGTCACGACCCCTCCTCGGCGCCGCCCCGGCCATCCGCGCCACCGACGCCGTCGACGTACGCCGTCGACGCCGGCGTTGGCGCCGGGTCGTGCTCGCCGCGGCCTCCGCGACGGCAATCGTCCGCTACCTCCGCCGCTCGTGAACCTCCCCCCGAGCTGACCGACCCGAGCACGGTCCTGAACCGGCCGGCGAGGCGGAGAAGCCGCTCGCGCGGCGGCTCGGGGACGACGTGGTCGCCGGCCGGCGTCTCGTCCGCATGACCCGGCGCCCGGGTGGGTAACCGGCGCGCGAACGGACGGATCTCGTGATTGGGGAGAGCACATGACACCACGACTGGACGGGAAGCGGGTGGCGATTCTCGCCGCGGACGGAGTCGAGCTCGTCGAGTTCAGCCGACCCCGGGAGGCGTTGATCGGCACCGGCGCCACGGTCGTCGACCAGGAACTGGCACTCGACGGCAACCTGATCACCAGCCGATCGCCGGACGATCTCGACGCGTTCTGTGCCGCGCTTCTCGATGCGGTCGGTCAGCAGGGCTGAATCCACCCGCGCAGGAGGCGGCCGATGCGAGTGACACCTCGGAACACGCAGTTCTACGACCTGTTTGCCAGCGCGGCAGCGAACATCGCGGAGGCGGCGACCGTGATCTGCGGGCTCGTCGGCAGCGACCCGCCAGGTCGGCCCGAGCTCGCCCGGCGGCTGACCGAGCTCGAACACGCCGGCGATCAGGTCACCCACGAGATCATGCGAGCCCTCAACACCAGCTTCATCACCCCGTTCGACCGCGAGGACATCGCGCTGCTGGCCGCCCGGCTCGACGACGTGATCGACGACATCGACGCAGCCGGAGATCTGTGCGTGCTCTACGGCATCGGCGCTTTGCCGCCGGACGTTCACCGGCAGGCCGAACTGCTGGACGAGGCCGCTCGGGTGACGGTCGGCGCGATGCCGCGGCTGCGCACGCTGAACAAGCTGGACGACTACTGGATCTCGATCAACGAGATCGAGAACCGCGCCGACGTCGTCTATCGGCGGCTGCTGGCGAGCCTGTTCGACAGTCCTTCCGACGTACTGAGCGCGATCAAGATCAAGGAGGTGGTCGATCAGCTGGAGAGCGCGGCGGACGCGTTCGAGCATGTCGCGAACGCGGTTCAGTCGATCGCGGCCAAGGAGTCCTGAGATGAGCCTGGCCATCGTGATCACGGTGGTGGTCGTTGCGCTGCTGTTCGACTACACCAACGGTTTCCACGACGCGGCCAACGCGATCGCCAGTGCGGTCTCGACCCGTGCCCTCACACCGCGGGTGGCGTTGGCGATCGCCGCGATCGCGAACCTGTTCGGCGCTCTGCTGTCGACCGGCGTCGCGGTGACCATCGCCGCCTCGATCATCGAGCCGCCCAGCGGTGCCCGAGGGCTGGCCGTCGTGCTTGCGGCGTTGGTCGGCGCCATCGTGTGGAATTTCACCACCTGGTATTTCGGTCTGCCGTCGTCGTCCTCGCAGGCGCTGATCGGCGGGCTGGTCGGGGCGGGGCTGGCGTCACACAGCGAGATCCACTGGATGTCCGGCGTGATCGGCAAGGTGATCGTGCCGATGATCATCTCGCCGGTGATCGGCCTGGTCCTGGGCTACTCGCTGATGATCATCGCGCTCTGGGCCTTGCGCCGCGCCAACCCGCACCGGGTCGACCGCGGGTTCCGGATCGCCCAGATCTTCTCGGCGACCAGCCTGGCGCTCGGTCACGGTCTGCAGGACGCCCAGAAGGGCATGGGAATCATCGTGCTGGCGCTTGTCACCGCCGGCTACCAGAGCGACTTCGTCGTTCCCGTCTGGACCATGCTGCTCTGCGCCACGGCGCTGGCCGCCGGGACCTACTCGGGCGGCCGGAGGATCATGCGAACCATCGGCCGGCGGATCTTTCCGCTGCGGCCGGTGCACGGCTTCGTCGCCGAGGCGACCGCCTCGTCGGTGCTGTACCTCACCGCGTTCGTGGTCGCCGCACCGATCTCGACGACCCAGGTGATGACGGCCTCCGTGATGGGTGTCGGCAGCACGCGTCGATTGCGAGCGGTGCACTGGGGCGTCGCGCGTGAGATCGGCCTGGCCTGGGTGCTCACCCTCCCGGCGGCAGCGCTGATCGGAGCCGTCGCCTATCCGCTGGCCCTGCTCCTGGTCCCGTGAGGACTCGCTGCGCCAGCGGAACGCCTCGCTCACGACGCCAACAGCACCGCCTCGTCGTCGTCCCCCACGATCCTACGCAGCCGAATCATCAGCCGGGCGAGCCGTCGAGAGATCTGCATCTGACTGGTGCCGATCTCGGCGGCGATGTCGGACTGGGACCGGCCCTCGAAGAACCGCATCACGACCAGGCGGCGTTCCTCGTCGTCGAGCTTTCGGACCGCACGCTGGATGACCAGCCGCGCCTCGACCCGATCGCGTCCGCCTCCGTCGCTGCCAGCTGCGCCGAGACCGGGATTGCCCTCGACCAGCAGGTCGAGTGAGAGTGGGCTGTAACCCTGACTCGCGCACCGTGCCTCGCTCACTGCCGTGGCGTTCTCCCCCAGCCGCTCCGCCAACTGCCCGTCGCTCGGCTGTTCACCGAGTTCCTGGGCCAGATCGGCCCACTGGCGACGCATGCCGGCTACCAGTTCCTGCGTGCGACGCGGCGGCCGGACGAGCCAACCATGATCACGGAAGTGTCGCTTAACCAGCCCGCTGATCGTGGGTACGGCGAAGGCGATGAAGTCGCCTTGCTCCGGATCGAACCGATGAACGGCCTCGACCAGGCCGACGCAGGCCACCTGGAACAGGTCGTCCGGTTCCTCGCCGCGATTGCGATACCGGTTCGCGATGGAGCGCGCCAGCCACAGGTGGTCGTCGACGACCTGGGCCTGGATCCGCCGCAGTTTGGCTCCGCCGACGCCCTTGGCGTCCCGGAGTCGTCGTCTGGTCCGATCGGCGAGCCCGCGGTCACGATCCTCGTGGCCGGCGTCGTCTGCTCCGATCGCGTCGTCTTCGTCGGCGGGGTCGCCTTCTCGGGCGGGGTCCTCGGACGTCCATGCCGAGTTCTCGACGGCCGGACCGCCCTCGGTTCCGAAGGGGAGAGTTGGTTCCTTGGCCGGGCTGTCGGGGCCAGCGGACGCAAGGACAGAAAAAGCAACGGGCGCCATGGCGGCACCTCTCTGCTGGTGGTGCTGGCCTTTGGCTGGACCCACCTCAACAGCACCACAATCACGCCCGGAACACAAGGGCGGCGGCGAACCGATCTGATTTCCCTGCGAGGACGTGTGCAGGTCTGCGGCGACGAATCGCGATTTTCAACAGAGACGAGGAAGAGACGCTCAGCTTCACCTCGACCAAGGCCGGCTGGCAGTTGCGCAACGTCCCCGACGTCGGGATCCCTCGTGCGCCGAGTACGCCGACGTCACGGCCTTGCGAGCCTGCGGACTTCGGAACACCCGGTGGAACGTCTGGCTCCACCACGGCAGGCGTGACGGCTCGCCGTCAGCCGCCGTCCACGACGAGCGGCTCAGTCCGCCTGTTCGGGGTCGATCGGTCGCTCGCCCACCGGCGCCGTGTTGGTGGACTCCGTGTCTTGATCCTCGTCCGGGTCGTAGTCGTTGGTGCTGACGGGTTGCTGGTCGCGCTCGTCGCGGGGGTCCGATGACGTTTCCGAGGGCATGTCCACTCCTTGCACCGATCCTGTGGCCCTGATCTTGTGGCCCTGATCGTCACGTGCCATACCCGTCGAGACCCGCGCGAAACCGAGCTGGGCGGGAGTCACCTGATCGGCCCGAGCTCCGGAAGCCGTCCGGTCCGCAGCAGCTCGTCGGCCACCGCCCCGATCTTCGTCCGGGTGCTACGAGCCGCCTGACGAAGACGGTTGAAGGCCTCCACCGCGTCCAGCCGCTCGCTGGCCATCAGATAGCCGATGCCACGTTCGATGCTGATCCGGTAGTCCAGCGCGTACTGGAGCTGACTGGCCAGCTCGCCCGCCGTGTGCGCCGCCATCGCCGAGGCGAGGACGGCCTCGATCACCGCGCCGTAGCGGCAGAGCGCGGCGCGTTCGAGATCGTCCCAGTCGTGCGGGCGGTCCAGATAGACGTCGAGGGTCCCGACGACCGCACCCGCCAGCCGAACGGGCACCCCGAGGACCGCACGGACGTCTCGATCGGCCATCGCCACCGCCAGCTCGGGCCAGCGCTGATCCGTTCGCAGATCGCTGCTCGCGACGACCTGGTCTTTGACGTACGCCTCCGTGCACGGGCCCTGCCTGGTCTCCGACTCCGCCTTCTCCAGGATGCGCCCGGTCTCGTCGCTGGCCGCGACATAGTGCGGCACGTTCTGCTCGTCGGAGATCATGATCCCGCAGCCGGTGATCGTGAAGATGTCAGCGCAGGCCCTGGTCACCTGGCGCAGGGTGGCCAGCACGTCGGTGTCCGGGTCGGCGCGGGCCAGGCGCTGCAGGCTGGCACCCAGCGCTTCGGCATCGATGCTCATGCGACCCCGCACCGGCCGGCCGGATCGCAGCACCGCGCCGCGGCGGGAGGCCGGGCGCGGAGACGAGATCGGATCACCGTCCGATGCTACGACGACGGCGCCGCCGCCTGCGATGTCCGGACGTGTGCCCCGGAGCCTCCGATCCTCAGCCGCGCCGCACCGGCCAGCCGGGCAGATGCTCGGCCAGCCGTCGGACGATGTCTGCGTCGTCCGGCCGCAGCCGGCCGGCCTGTGCGTCGCCGAGGACGCGAGCGATCTCACGGACCTTGACGTTGATGGTCTGAGAGGTCCGGCTGAGCACCGACCACGCGTCCTCCGGCGAGCAGTCCAGCCGGTGGGCGAGCAGCCCGACCGCCACGCCGATCTGCTGTCGGGCACGCACGGCCTCCCGCAGTTGCTCGACCTCTCGCTGGAGCTCGGCGGTCAGCACCGGATCCGCGCCGAGAACCACGGGCGCCCCGTCCATGCCGTCAGGAATGGTCGCGCCGACAGGAGGTCGTTGCATCCGGGTCACCTTTCGAAGACGTCACTGATCGACGTCGGCTCCGCGGACACAGGGCGAAATCCAACAACCAAAGCGTATGCGATCGCCGGTAATGGATATGGAGACGGGCAAGGATCGCGCCGACACCTAGGGATCGACACGGCCCGAGGTTCTGCCGGTTCAGCACCGAGCCGGCAGGACCGCCATTCTCTGCAGCTGGCGGGCGGCCCGAAGCCGCTGCGCCGACGACCCGGAGCCCGCCGATGGCCAACATCATCATCGTGCCCGGAGGGACCGTGCCCGCGCTGCTGGTACTGGTCCGGGGTGAGCCCGCCACGTCCGCCGTTTTGGAACACGTGTCGCGACCCGACCCGCACCACCGGCCACTGCGAGCGGTCGTCGGCGATGATCACCGGCGCCCCGGGCGACAGCCTGGCAGCGAGGAAGCGTGCGTACGCGTCCGGCAACGTCGCCCACTTGGTCCGGAAGTACGTCATCCGGGCCACCATCAGCTCGTCCTGCGCCGCGTCATGCATCTGGTGCAGAGCGACGTCGGGATTGCCGTCCAGCAGCCGAGGGACCACCCGGCGACCGAAGTCGAGTGCCAGGTCGGGCCGATCGGCGTCGGCCACCCGGGCGACCGGGACGAGCACGGTCGCCGGCAGCCACGGAATCTGCATCGCGGCAGCGAGGTGCGTCAGCGCGCCGTTGGTGGACCCGACGATCGCCGCCGGATACGGGCGTACGGGGTAGGCATCGGCGAAGCTGGCCGCCACGGCGTCCATGTCGACGCGGTCGAGATCGTTCGGATCGATTCCTTCGGCGGCGCCGATCCGGGCATAGATACCGCGCAGGAGCGGCCACGGCAGCCGGGCGGCCGCCCGGACCCCGCCGCAGCGACCGGCGAGCTGCCCAGATGCGGGAACGGCTGTCCGTTCAGCGCGGCGACCAGGGCGGCATACAGCACGCTCGCCGAGTCGAACGAGGCGACCACCTTTCGCGGGTCGAGCGCAGCTTGCCCGACCCTTCGCCGTCGTCACGACATCCGACCGATCCGCGGCGCTGCGCCGGTCACGACCACGATCACGATCCTCGTGCGCGACTCCGTCCGCACCGGCACGACCTCACGTTCCCCGATTCGAGCTCAGAACCGGAGCTCCCGTGCCTGCTGACTACCCGACCGGGAACCGCCGAAACCCGCCGCGGGTCGCTCCGCCCGCCACCCGGCCCGTCACACCGCGACCCGTTGCCCGCCGACCCTGGATCCGGTTGTCGAAGATCGCCCCGTCTCCGAGCCCTGGTCTCGAGGTCCAGTCGGGAGGGCCCAGCGCGGTCACCTTCGGCAAGCCGACGACTTACCGATACGTGTTTCGGCTCGCTGACCCTCGGGTACACGAGGGGCGTATTCGTCGCACCGAGCGAAGCGAGGACCTAGTGGTGTGTCTGTGAATTAGCAAGGTATTTTGGTAGACTTCTCATGTGGTGGCTGCGGCGTTGACGGTGAGTGATCAGC
>NZ_BAABAB010000051.1:0-37188 GCF_039537205.1 Microlunatus ginsengisoli
TGCTGATCACTCACCGTCAACGCCGCAGCCACCACATGAGAAGTCTACCAAAATACCTTGCTAATTCACAGACACACCACTAGATGCTGCCCGCCTTGCCCAGCCACTGCAGGATGGCGCCGACCGACGGGGTGTAGGTGGAGTAGTTGTGGCCACCCGAGGGCAGCACCATGCTCTGCACGCCGGGAACCTTCGCCGTAGCCGCGATCATCTTCGAGGAGTCGGCGTAGGCCGCACCGGGGGCCCAGCTGTCGCTGTCCTGCTTGCTGACCACGATCAGCAGGTTCGTCTTCGTGGTCGGGGCCTGACCGACCAGCCAGATCGGAGAGTTCTCGTTGCGCAGCTGCTGGCTGCCGCCGAACAGCTCGCCGGTGGTCGGATCGGTCTCGGCGTCGAAATAGCCGCCAACGCTCACCGCCGCGCTGAACTCGTTGCGGTTGCGCAACATCACCTTGGCCGCGCAGAAGCCTCCCGTGCTGAAGCCCATCACCGACCACTTCGCGCCGGCCGGATCCACCCGGAACTTCGGCACGACCGCGTTCCGGACGCTCTTGGCCAGCCAGGTCTCGGCCTGCGGGCCGTTCGGGATGTCGGTGCACTCGGTGTCCCGGGGCGGGGCGATCATGATCGGCGGGAACACCGCGATGAACGGTTTCACCTTGCCGGTGTCGATCTGGTGGCTGGCGTAGGAGGCGAAGTCGAATGCGTGCATCGTGTCCTGCGGGTTGCTGGGCTGGCCGGGCAGCACCATCAGCACCGGGAACTTCTGGCTCTGATTGGCCGGGTCGTCGTACTGCTTGGGCAACCAGACCAGCACACCCGCCTTCTGCACCGGATTCGTCGCGGGAATCGGCACGCTGATCGTGACGACCCGTCCCTGGGAGCCGTCGCCGGCGACCAGGCCGGCCGTGTCGATCACGGCCGGCGGCGGCGCCTTGACCCCCAGCACGTCGTCCCAGTCGTCGTAGAAGCCGAACGTGTTGTTGGCGTACAGGCCGATCGCGCCGATCGCCAGCAGCTGGCAGAGCAGGATGCCGACGAACCGGATGAACCCGCCGACGACGCCGCCCGGGCCCATCCGCCAGGTGATGGCGAGCCCGATCGGGAACAACAGTGCCAAGACCGCGACCACGGCCAGCAGCGTGGGAGACGTCAGGCTCATCGGAGCACTCCTCGGAGTTCGAGCGACATTCGGCGGCCTGGCAGCCCGCCGCTGCCGTCGAGTCGCGTGTCGATGCCGAGAAGTATCGCCAATGCGACTTCAATCCCGCTCAAAGTCACTGCAAACTCGGTGTCCACTGCGGACGGCTGTCCGCTCCGGGCATCGCCGCGCGAGCAGGACCGCCGTGCTGGCGGACCGCTGCCGCGGTGCTGCTGGACCGCTGCCGCTGGGCGCGGGCGCGGGACAAGCCACCTCACCGGACGAACTCGACCCAGACCACCCGTGGCGAGGACGGGCCCGGAGTGCGAGGCTGTGGTCGGCGAACCCGAACGAGTCCAGGAGGATCAATGAGCACGTACGCCGTCATCGACCCAGCGACCGGCGAGGAGATCAAGAGCTATCCCGAGGCGACCGACGCCGACGTCGAGCGCGCGCTCGCCGCGGCGGCACAGGCGTACGCCACCTGGTCTCGCAGCACGACGGTCGCCGAGCGGGCGGCGCTGGTCCGTCGGGCCGGCGAGTTGCACACCGAGCGGCGTGAGGAGCTCGCCGACATCATCGGCCGCGAGATGGGCAAGCCCCGGGACGCCTCGCTCGGTGAGGTCGACGTCTGCCGCGACATCTACGACTACTACGCCGACCACGGCGAGGAGCTGCTGGCCGACCAGCCGGTGCCGCACCTGGCCGGCGCCGGCAGCGCGGTGATCCGGCGGAGCTCGTTCGGCGTCCTGCTCGGGATCATGCCGTGGAACTACCCGTACTACCAGGTCGCGAGGTTCGCGGCCCCGAACCTCGTCACCGGCAACCCGATCCTGCTCAAGCACGCGCCGCAGTGTCCGGAGTCCGCTGCGGCGCTGCAGCAGATCTTCACCGACGCCGGGTTCCCCGAGGGCGCCTACATCAACCTGTACGCGACCAACGACCAGGCCGCGACGATCATCGCCGATCCGCGCGTCGCCGGAGTCTCGCTGACCGGCTCGGCGCGGGCGGGCGCCGCGGTTGCCGAGCTCGCCGGCCGGCACCTCAAGAAGGTCGTGCTCGAGCTCGGCGGCTCCGACCCGTTCATCCTGCTCGGCACCGACGATCTGGACGCCGCGGTCGACGCCGCGGTCGAGGCGCGGATGGAGAACACCGGGCAGGCCTGCAACGCGGCCAAGCGGTTCATCGTCGCCGAGGACCTCTACGACGCGTTCGTGCCGAAGTTCACCGAGCGGATGCTGGCCAAGAACGCCGACCTCGCGCCGCTGTCCTCGGTCCGCGCCGCCGAGACGCTGGAGGCTCAGGTCGATCGGGCGGTCGCCGGCGGTGCCGAGCTGACCAGCGCCGGTGAGCGCAGCGGTGGGCACTTCCCGCCGGCCGTGCTGACCGGGATCACCCCGCAGAACCCGGTCTTCCACGAGGAATTCTTCGGGCCCGTGGCGATGGTGTTCAAGGCCGGCTCGGAGGACGAGGCCGTCGCGCTCGCCAACGACACACCGTTCGGGCTCGGGTCCTACGTCTTCACCGACAACGACGAGCAGGCCGCCCGGATCGCCGACAAGCTGGAGGTCGGCATGGTCTTCGTCAACGGCGTCGGCCTGGAGGGCGCCGAGCTGCCGTTCGGCGGCGTCAAGGCGTCCGGCTTCGGTCGCGAGCTGGGCACGCTCGGCATCGAGGAGTTCGTCAACAAGAAGATGATCCGCACCGCCGGCTGAACAGGTCGGACGCGACGTCGGGTCCGCGACACCGACCCTGGGTAGGTCAGCCGGGGTCGGTGCCGCGGATCAGGTCGGTCGCCGCCAACACCGCCCGCACCACCTCCTCGTCCCGCGCCGAGGGTATGCAGCGCAGGTCGACCAGACATCGACCCTGCTCGATCCTGGCGACGAGCCCGGGACGGCCCTGCCGGAGCGGGAGCGCGTACGCCTCGGGCAGCTCGACCGCCCAGCCCGGGAGCGTGAGCCCCGGCGCTCCCCCGCCGCCGACCAGCCCGTCGGACGCGACGACGCGCGCACTCACCTCGGCCGCGGCCAGCCGCCGGCTCAGTTCCTCGGCCCGGTGACGCAGGACGTCCGGGGCTGCCGTGATCGCCTCCCCGGTCGGCGTCGAGCGGGCGCGCAGGGTCGCCTCGAGTGCCGCCAGGGTCAGCTTGTCGACCCGCAGCGCCCGGGCCAGCGAATGCCGGCGCAGCCGCTGCACGATCGCTGACTCGCCCAGCGCGAGGCCGCACTGGGGGCCGCCGAGCAGCTTGTCTCCGCTGGCGATGACCAGCGTGGCGCCGTCGGCCAACCAGCTGGCCGCATCCGGCTCGTCCGGCAGCGAGGGATGTGGGGCCAGCAGCCCGGACCCGATGTCGGCCACCACCGGCACGCCGAGACCGGCGAGCTCACGCACCGGCACCGCCGAGGTGAACCCGCGGACCAGGAAGTTCGACGGGTGCACCTTGAGCACGAAACCGGTGTCGGGGCCGATCGCGGCGCGGTAGTCCGCCGGATGGGTCCGGTTGGTGGTCCCCACCTCCCGCAGCCTGGCGCCGGTACTCTCCAGCAGCTCGGGGATCCGGAAGCCGTCGCCGATCTCGACCAGCTCCCCCCGGCTCACCACGATCTCCCGCCCACCTGCCAGCGCGGTCGCCGCGAGAACGAGGGCCGCGGCGCCGTTGTTCAGCACCAGCGCGTCGCCGGCCGCCGGCACCCGGGCCAGCAACGCGTCGACCGCACCCCGGCCGCGCCGGGCCCGGCGGCCGGTGGCCACGTCGTACTCGACGTCGACGTATCCCGCCGCGATCTCCAGCGCCCGCACGGCGTCCTCGCCGAGCGGGGCGCGACCGAGGTTGGTGTGCACCACGACACCGGTCGCGTTGAGCAGCGGGCGCAGCGAGGTGGGATCCTCGCCGGTCTCGCGGAGCACCACGTCGACCACCCGGTCCGGGCCGAGCTCACCGGATCGCACCCGGTCCAGCGCGCTGAGCACGCTCGCCTTCAGCGCGTCCGGCCGGACTCGCTCGCGCAACCCGGCGAGCCGCGGATCGGCCAGCACCGCATCGGTCCGGGGCACCCGGCGACGCGGATCCGCCTCGTCGCCGACCCCGCGCACCGCCACGGGTCAGAACCTACGGGTCGGCCGCCTGCACGGAGCGGCCGGGCTCAGGCGAGACGGCGCCGGGCGCCGTCGACCCGGATCGTACGTCCGACGGCATCCAGGTGCTCCAGCAGCGGGACCGCCACCCGCCGGGTGGTGTGCAGCTCCTGCCGGGCCGCCGACAGCGTGAAGGGCTGCTCCAGCGCGCGGAGCGCCTCGACCGCCCGCTCGGGGGCCGCGGGATCGAGCAGGATCTCACCGGGTAGCCGCAAGATCAGCCCGCGAGCGGCCGCTGCGGCGATCACGTTCCGGGTCAGCCCCAGCTCGGCCAGCTCCGCCGCCTCCGGCGCGTCGAACGGATTCGCCGCGAGCCGACGCGCCAGCCGTTCCAGCGCGGCCTGCTCGCGATCGGAGAAGGCCGGACCGGCGCCCGGCCGGGCGATCCGTCCGTGCCGGACCTCCAGCCGCCCAGCGGAGTCGTCGGCCAGAGCCGCCACCAGCGCCGCGTCCGGCAGACCGAGCGAGCGCCGCGCGGTCTCCAGCGCCGGCCCGGGTCCGAGCGGCCGCTCCGCCCGGTCGGCGTCGACCAGACGTTCCAGCTCGGCCGTCCAGCCGGGCATGCGGGAGCGATCCAGCACGAAGCCGGCGACCTCGTCGACTCCCGCGGGGAGCGGCTCGCCGGGGCGCAGAGCTCCGAGCGCGACCAGGTGCCGCCGGGTGGTCGCACCGCGGCGGGCGATCTCCCGGCCCGCGTCCGGCGTCCCGGGCAGCGCGGCCAGCTCGTCGGCGCGCCGACGGGCAGCACCGCGGCGGCGGAGCTCCGGCGGTTCCACGTCGAGCACGACCACGCCGGTCGCCTGCCGCCGGGACGGGTCCCGCAGCACCGCGCGGTCTCCGAGCTGGAGCGGCAGCGGCCGGGACAACCGCACCCGGCAGGTGTCGTGACCCAGCGCCCGGACCGAGCACGCAACCGCGGCGCTGCCGACGTGCAGCACCAGGTCCCCGGGCAGGTCGGCCGGATCCAGCGACGTCGAGCGCGCGTCGAACTGATCGATCCGCAGCCAGGCGGAGACGCTGAGCAGCGCGCCGCCGCGACCGATCTCGTCCGTGCCGACGCCGCGCAGGTTCACCGCCACCCGGGCCACCGCCGACACCGCCGGCAGCTTCGCGCCCAGGCTCTGCAGACCACGGATCCGGGCCCGTCGCCCGCCCGGGAAGATCTCGATCTCCTCGCCCACCTCGAGCCGCCCGGCCGCGAGGGTCCCGGTGACCACCGTTCCGGCGCCGCGGATCGTGAAGCAGCGGTCCACGAACAACCGGACCCGGTCGGACGCCGGCGGGCTCGGCAGGCCGGCCACCAGAGCGTCGAGGGCTGCCCGGAGCTCGGGCAGGCCGGCACCGGTGACGGCGCTCACGGCCACCGCCGCCACTGTCGCGCCCGTCCCGGAACCGGCCCCGAGGCTCGTCTCGGCCAGCCGACGACGCGACTCCGCCAGCGCAGTGGCCGGGTCGGCCAGGTCGCTGCGGGTGACCACGACCAGCCCGTGGCGTACGTCCAGGGAGTCCAGGATGGCCACGTGCTCGACGGTCTGTGCCCGCCAGCCCTCGTCCGCCGCGACCACCAGCATCGCCGCGGGCACCGGACCGGCACCGGCCAGCATGGTCGGCACGAACCGCTCGTGCCCCGGCACGTCCACGAAGGAGACCACCGAGCCACCGGGCAGCGTGGTCCAGGCGAAGCCGAGATCGAGCGTCATCCCGCGCCGTCGCTCCTCGGCCAGCCGGTCCGGCTCCATCCCGGTCAGCGCCCGGACCAGCGTGGTCTTTCCGTGGTCGACGTGCCCGGCGGTGGCGATCACCTGCATCGAGCGCGAGCCTCCCAGCGGCGACGGAGCGCAGTGGCGGAGACGGACAGGAATCGAACCTGCCTGGCCCGGGTGCCGGGCCACGACGGTTTTGAAGACCGCGGCGCCCACCAGGATCGCGTACGCCTCCACCGGTCACGGTAGCGGGCGGCACGCTCGACCGGCCCCGCGGACCGGGGCACCGCGGCTTCGTCCGGTTTCGGCGCCGCCCGACTCGGGTACCTGTGCCGCAACGCACCGGAGGGAAATGCAGCAGATGAGGAGTGGATCCGCGGTCTCGCGCACGATCGTGACGCCGCCGGGACTGTCGACTGACGTCTGGCGGTCCTCGGCCGATGCCGCGCCCGAGGTGCGGGTCGACCAGCTGGTCCGCCGGCTCGACGTGCCGGCCGCGACGCCGTTGGTCGTCTTCTCCGCGCATCCCGACGACGAGACGATCGGGTGTGGCCGGCTGATCGCGCAGTGGGCCAGGCAGGTCGGCCCGTGCACCGCGGTCCTCGCCACGCTGGGAGAGGCGTGCGTCGACCACGTCGCGGAGCGGCCGCCGGGGCTGGCGGCCCGGCGACTGCGGGAGTGGCGGTCGGCGACGAGCCGGCTCGGGATCACCCGGTCGATCGTGCTCGGCCTCGACGACGGCCGGTTGACCGACGAGCGTCGAAAGCTCCGCGAGCGGATCGATCTGGCGATGGACCAGGTGGCCCGTTCGGGCCGGCCACCGGTTCTCTGCGCCCCCTATCGACGCGATCCGCATCCGGACCATCAGGCGATGGGGACCGCGGTGGCCCGCGTGGGCCGGCGCCGCCGCTGGCCGGTGCTGCAATACCCGATCTGGTTGACCTACTGGGTAGAGCCGGGCCGCTTCGGCGGATCGCTGGAGCGGGTCCGCGTGGATGAGCGGGCCGACCGGGCCCACGGCGAGGCGGTGGCGTGCTTCACCAGCCAACTGGCGCCGCTCGCCGACGATCTGACCCCTGTCGTCCCGGAAGAGATGCTGGCCCACCACACTCGACAGCTCCTGGTCCGGGGCGGGCGCCGGTGAGTGCGCCCCCGGACTTCGAGTCCCTGTATCGCAGCGACCCCGATCCGTGGCGGGTCGAGACCTGCTGGTACGAGCAGCGCAAGATCGACGTCGTCCTCGCCTGCCTGGGTCAGCGCCGCTACGCGCTCGCCTGGGACCCCGCCTGCGGCACCGGTCACCTGGCCCGGAGGCTGGCGGCCCGCGCCGATCGGGTCTGCGCCGGCGATGCCTCCGCCATGGCGACGGAACTGACCCGCGAGCGCTGCGCGGACCTCGCCGACGTCGTGGTCGGGGAACACACGCTGCCGGATCCGCCGCCGGCCGATCTCGACGGCAGCCCCGATCTGATCGTGCTGAGCGAGGTCTTCTACTACCTCGACGACGTCAAGCGGCAACAGACGCTGCAGATGGTCAACCGGCACGCGGCAGCACGGTGCGAGCTGGTCTGCGTGCACTGGCGGCACGCCCCGGACGACGCCTGGCTCAGCGGCGCGGGTGCGCAGACCGAGGTGGTCACCCGGCTGACCCAGCGCGGCTGGTCCCACTCCGTCCACCATCGCGATGCGGAGTTCTCACTGGACCTGCTGCAACGCTCGGAGCGGCCGGGGCGCGCTCGATGAGCGCGCAGCTCGCCGGCTCGCCGCTGTCGATCATCGCCCCGCTGCCGGCGGCCTGCCGGTTGCCGGCCGACTACGACCGGCACGGGCCGAGCGTTGCGCAGCAGCGGCGGGCCCTGCTCGCCCTGGTCGGCGACATCGACTGGCCGCAACGGAGTTGGCGCGAGCTGATCGAGCTGCTGCTCAGGCTCGGTCGGACCGACATCGCGCTGTCCAGGCTGGCCGAGGGCCACGTCGACGCGCTGCGCATCCTGGCGCAGGCGGGCGCCGCACCACGGCCGCCGGCGACCGGCGCCGGGCCGGCGCTGTACGGCGTCTGGGCCTCCCGTTCGATGCGCACCGGCGTGTCCGGCCGCTGGTGCGACGACGGCCGGCTGCGCATCGACGGCACCCTCCGGTTCGCCTCCGGCGCCGGTCTGCTCGACCGCGCGCTGGTCCCGGTGTGGATCGACGCCGACCACCATCTGCTGGTCGACCTGCCGACCGACGGGCTACCGGTCGACCCGTCGGTCTGGCGCACCGGGGCGATGGCCGCGAGCCGGACGTACGAGCTGAGGATCGCCGGCGCCGTCGCGGAGCCCGACCAGGTCGTCGGCGCTCCGGACTTCTACCTCGACCGGCCGGGCTTCTTCCCCGGCGGGGTCGGCGTCGCGGCCTGCTGGACCGGCGGAGCGGTCCGGGTGGTCGATCTGCTCCGGTCGCGGCACGCCACGGTGACGCCGGCCCAACAGCGCCGGCTCGGCACGATCCGCGCCGACCTGGTCGCCGCGACGGCAGCGGTCCGCCTGGCCGCCGCGCGGCTCGACGAGATCCTCCCGACCGAACCGAGCGACTGGCAGGTGCTGGCCACGGAGGCCCGGCTCTGCGCCGCGGCCGCGATCCGCCGAATCATCGCCGACGCCCGGTTGCTGACCGGGCCCGCCGGCGTGGCGATGGACGACGACCTCGCGCACGCGCTCCCCGATCTCGAGCTGTACGTCCTGCAACAGAACGCGGACGCCGATGCCATGCTGCTCGGTGATCCCGAGCGGATCCCGTGACCGACGTCCTGGTCGCGATTCCCGCGCACGACGAGGCCGACACGATCGCCGGCTGCCTCAGATCCGTGATCGACAGCCTGCGGACCGCGGCCCGCGTCGGCGCGATCCGCCGCGCCCGGGTTGCGGTCGCCGCCCACCGCTGCAGCGATGACACCGCGCGAATCGCGGCGGCGGAGCTCACGTCGGCGCGCGTCGACCATCGGCTCCGGGTGGTCGACCGTCCCTCCAGCGTGGGCGTCGTCCGAACCGAACTGATCGTCGACGCGCTGACCGCCGGCCGAGGACTGATCCCGCGGCGAACCTGGATCTTCTCCACCGATGCCGACACCGTCGTGCCCCCGAACTGGGTCGACCACACCCTGGCGATCGCCGCCGAGAGCGGTGCCGAGCTGGTCGCGGGACTGGCCGATCTGAGCGGTTGGTCGGCATCCTCGGACGCTCAGGCACGCTACGCGGAGCTGCTCGCGTCCGGTTTCAGTCCGGACGGGCGGCACTCCCATGTCTACGCGGCGAACCTCGCCGTCGCGGCGGAGCGGTTCCTGGAGGTCGGCGGTTTCCCGGACCGACCGCACGGCGAAGAACACGGGCTGCTCGAGGCGGTCCGGCGCAGCGGCGGGACCGTCGTGCAGACCACGGCGTCCCGGGTCCGCACCTCCTCGCGGATGCCGGGCCGAGCCGAGCACGGCCTGGGTGCGCTGCTGGGCCGGCTCGCCGCCGGTGACACGCCGGGCCAGGTCGGCGCCGCGATCCGCGGACTCGACCCGATGAGCCCGGCGTCGAGCTCAGGTCTGTGACGCCATGACGATGATCGGGGACCCGGCGCCGCCTCACAGCCAGTCGGCGACCGAGACCTGCCTCCTCGTCCGTGCGGATTCCACCGCGGCGTACGTCGTCGCCAGGCTGCCCAGGTTGTCCCGCCCGGACGTCTGCGGCTGGCGGCCCTGCTCGATCGCCGTGACGAACTCGGTCAGGCTGCCGGCGCGGTCGGTGCGCGGTCCGGTGTCGAGCTCGAGCTTGCGGACCCGGCCGGCCCGGCGCACGCGTACCTCGTCCGCGCGCCATCCCTCCGGGCCGTCGCCGCGGGACGTCCACCACACCTCGGCGTCGGCGAAATCCATCCGCCACTCGCCGCTCCACGTCGTCCGTGGCCCGCGGCTGACCCAGCTGCCGCGGTAGCTCACCGTCAGGTCGTCGCCGCACTCGATCAGGCCGCATCCCTCCGACGGGCCGGTGAACATCGACCAGTCCGGGTCCCAGGTCCGCACGTCCACGCCGCTGATCTCGCGATCGAGAACGAACCGGATCAGGTCGAAGTGGTGGATCGACATGTCCACCAGCAGCGGCTCGGCCAGCGCATGGTGCGGGGAGGCGATCCCGTCGGCCCCGGAGAACTGGCGGAAATCGATGCCGACCGCGTGCAGCGGTCCGTACGTCTGCTCGGCCACCAGCGCTGCGACGGCCCGCGGTGCCGGGAAGAACCGGTAGTTCTGGCTCACCGCCACGACCAGCCCGCGGGCTGCTGCCAGCGCGATCAGCTCCTTGGCCTCGGCCACGCTCGGCGCGAACGGTTTCTCGATCAGCACGTGCCGCCCCGCCTGCAGCGCGGCCCGGGCCGCCGGCACGTGCCCGACGAGGCTCGCGGTGACCAGCACGGCGTCGGCGTCGGTGGTCTCGATCGCCTCCTCGACCGTCGCGAAACACCGGTCGGCGGTCGTCAGTCCGGCGTCGATCGCCTGCAGTCGCGACGCCTCGAGCAGATCCGCGGTCGCGACCACCTCCACCTCGGGAACGAGCGGGATCACGTGTTCTGCCCAGTCTCGTCCGAACCCGCCGAGCCCGACCTGGACTATCCGCATGCCGCTCCTTCGTCGCTGGTGTGACAGTGCTTCCTCCGACTGACGCTACCGACGCTCCGCCCGGCGCTCACACCCACCCACGGCCCCACCGGCCAGCGGTGTCGACGGCCTCGCGTGCGGTGCCGGACGATCAGTCCAGGTAGCCGGCCGGCGCCCGGTCGCGAACGTGGCGGAATGCCTCGTCCACCCGGTCCGGCATCAGCTCCGCCAGCTGGTGCAGCACGATCGCCCCGTCGAATCCGTGGGCCTGCAGCTCGGCCAGATACCCGGCGTAGTCGAGAAGACCCGTGCCCGCGGCCCGTCCGCCCGCGTCGCCGTCGTGGTCGAGATCCTTGGCGTGCGCCAGCACGATGTCGCCGCCGACGAGCTCGAAGGCCTCGTGGAGATGGTCGCGCATCCGTTGCAGATCTCCGGCATGGAAGATGTTCGCGGCGTCCATCAGCACCTTCAATGCCGGGCTGCCGACCTCGTCCATCAGCCGCCGGGCTCGTCCCGCCGAGTCGATCACGTTGTTGTGCTCCGGCTCGAACGCCAGCACGACACCCGTCGCCTCGGCCGCCGCAGCAGCCGTCCGGAGCTGCTCGACCAGGTCCTGCCACGCCTCCTCGGAGCCGTTGGCCGGATGCCGGCGCCACATCATGTCGTCCCGGCTGCCGGTGCACACGGTGACGATACGGGTCCCGAACCGCGGTGCGAGATCGATCAGCCTCAGCAGGTGGTCCAGGTTTCGCGCGCGGCGATTCCTGTCCGGATGCACCATGTTGTACGTCCCGTCGACGGCGGCGATCTCGATCCCGACGCCGTCGAAGACTTCCCGGCAGTAGGCCGCCAGGTCCGTGTTGATCTTGTCGCCGAGCACGTCCAGACCGCGCAGTAAGGCATCCGTCGTGGGGATCTCGCGGATCGCCGAGCCCAGCTGGAGCTGGATGCAACCGATCCCGTGCCGGGCGATCTGTTCCGCCGCCTCCTCCAGCGACGCCGCGTCGAACTCGGTCGTCATCACGCCGATCCGGGCCATCTCGTCTCCCTCCGGCCGTACGTCGCCGGTGAGCCTACGGCCGAGCCGGCCGGCGCCGCCCGGCCGGCCCACCGGCACTCGTCACCGTCAGGCGATGTAAGCGCCGCCGTTGATGTTGTGGGTACCGCCGGTGATGTAGCCGGCGTCCTCGCTGGACAGCCAGACGAACAGTGCGGCGATGTCCTGCGGGGTCGCCTGCCGGCGCAGCGGCACGGCCGCGGCCAGCCGCGCCTCGTTCTCCTCGTCGGTGGCGCCGGCCCTGATGTCGGTGTCGACCACGCCGGGGCTGACCGCATTGACGGTGATGCCGTGCTCGGCCATCTCGCGAGCGAGCGACCGGGTGAGGCCGAGGATCCCGGCCTTCGCCGCCGAATAGGGCGTCTTGGAGAACACGCCGCCACCTTGCTGCGCCGAGACCGACGACATGTTGACGATCCGGCCATAGCCGTTCGAGATCATCTGCGGCAGGTAGGCCTGCGACATCAAGAAGGTGCCGGTCAGGTTGACGTCGATCACCTTGTGCCACAGGTCCAGGTCGACCTCCAGGAACGGCACCGGCGAGGCAATGCCGGCCACGTTGGCCAGGGCGCCCACGGGCGGCAGGCCGGACTCGGCGATCACGTCGACGGAGGCCAGCACGCTGTCCCGGTCGGTGACGTTGACGACCGCACCCACGACGGGGACGTCGTAGTCGGCCTGGAGTTTCGCCACCGCGTCCTCGACGCCCTCGGCGTTGATATCGAGGATCGCGACGGCCCAGCCCTCCCGGGCGTACTTCTCTGCGGTCGCGTAGCCGATGCCGCGCGGCGAAGCCGCGCCCGTGACGACGGCGGTCAGCTGTCCTACTCCGGTCTGGTAGCTCATCGTTGAAGTCCCTGCTTCCTTGTCCTGGTTGATGTGTGGTGGGTCTTGCGTCGCCGCTCAGCCGCAGCTGATCCGGGCGATCTCCTCGTCCCGGGCCAGTTCGGCCTTGTCGTCGGCCCGGCCCGTGAGACGTTCGTACTGGCTGATGGCGGCAACCTTGGGTGCCGACGACGACGCCGGGTCGAAGGCATAGCCGAGCCACTCCTTCGCGAGCCGCCGGGCGAGCTCGATGCCGACCACGCGCTGCCCCATGCACAGCACCTGGGCGTCGTTGGAGAGCACCGAGCGTTCGACGGAGAAGGAGTCGTGCGCGGTGACCGCCCGGATGCCGGGCACCTTGTTGGCGCTGATCGCGACGCCGAGCCCGGTGCCGCAGATCAACAGGGCCCGATCGGCGGCACCCGCGGCGATCCGCCGAGCCGCCTCCACCGCGACGTGCGGATAGGCGGTGCGCTCGTCGCCGCGCACGCCGACGTCGACGACCTCGGCCACCCGGGGGTCCGCCTGCAGGTCGGCCTTCAGGATGTCCTTGTACTGCAGGCCGGCGTCGTCGCAGCCGACCACGATCCGCCACTTCTGGTCAGTCATCTCAGCTCTCCTCGGTTCCCGTGGTCGATGGGTTGTCGCGGTCGGCCAGCACCCGGCCGACGGTGCGCAGGCAGAGGGCCATCGAGACCGCGCCCGCGTCGGGAGTGCCGATGCTGCGTTCGGCCAGCGGTCGCGCGCGGCCGATCTGCGGGCGGAGCTCGGCGGTGTCGCGCGCGGCCCGTTCGCTGATCGTGGCTGCCCCGGCCCAGGCGGTGGCCAGGTCGGTGCCATCGCCCACCTGCTGCTCGAGCGATCGGGCGAACGGTACGAGCGAGTCGAGCATGGTCTTGTCGCCGACCTTGGCCTTGCCCAGCGTCTGCAGTGCGTCCAGCCCGGCCGTCACGGCCGCGGCCACGTCCGTGGCCGCGATCGTCTCGGCCCGGTCGCCGAGCCGGTCACCGAACGCCCGCAAGGCGGCGCCCCAGAGCACACCCGACGTACCGCCGGCCTTGGCCGCCCAGGCGTCCCCGGCAGCGTCGAGCACGCTCTTGACGCCGCGACCCTCGGCGGTGGCGGCGGCCGCCGCTGCCGCGGCCGCGCTGACTCCCTTGACCATTCCCCGGCCGTGGTCGCCGTCGCCCGCGACCGCGTCGATCCGGCCCAGCTCGTCCTCCGCGTCGACGATCGCCACCTTCATCGCCGCCAGCGCGCTGACCGCGAGACCGGCCGCATCGGCGGCAGCCTGACTGGCCGTCGCCGCGACCGAGACCTCCTCCGTCGTGTCGCCGACCGAGCGCCGCGGGCCCGATGCTGCGGCAGCGAGGCTGCCCTTGCGATACGCCGGGGTGTCGGCCGGCGCGGTCCAGAACCGCTCCAACTCCTCGTCCAGATAGACCAGGGTGAGCGAGCAACCGGCCATGTCCAGGCTGGTCACCAGCTCGCCGACCTCGGGCTCGACGACGGTGTAGCCGGCCTCGCGGAGCAGCGTCGCAGCCGTCCGCCAGACGACGAACAACTCCTCGTACTTGGTGGTGCCCAGGCCGTTCAAGATCGCTCCGACCCGACGCGTGCCGTCCGCCGGCGCCTCGCCGAGGACACCCTCGACCAGGGTGCGCGCGAGATCCGCGGCCGAGGGCAGCGGCGCCTCGGAGACGCCGGGTTCGCCGTGGATTCCCAGGCCGACCCCCATCTGCCCCGCCGGAACGGTGAACAGGGGGTGATCGGCGCCCGGCATGGTGCACCCGGCGAACGCCACGCCGAGCGTGCGGGTGCGGTCGTTGGCGTGCCGGGCGACCCGTTCGACCTCGTCCAGGTCGTAGCCGGCCTCCGCGGCCGCGCCGGCCACCTTGAACACCACGAAGTCGCCGGCGATCCCACGCCGCTTCTCGATCTGGTCGACCGGTGCCGAGGCGATGTCGTCGGTGACGAACACCACCCGGGTGTCGATGCCTTCGGCGGCCAGCCTCTGTTGGGCGAGGGTGAAGTTCATCACGTCACCGGCGTAGTTGCCGGTGCTGAACAGCAGGCCGGCGTCGGACGCCACCGCCTTGCCGACCGAGTACGCCTCCGCGGTGGAAGGTGAGGTGAAGATGTTGCCGACCACCGCTCCGTCGGCGAACCCTGGACCGACCACCCCGCAGAACGCGGGATAGTGGCCCGAGCCGCCACCGACCACCACCGCGACCTTGCCGGCCGGGGTCTCGGCGGCGCGAACCACGCCGCCGGGGACCCCGACCACCCGGTCGGCGTGGACGTCCAGGAAGCCTTCGAGCAGGTCGTCGGAGAAGGTGGCCGGGTCGTCGAACAACCGGGTCACCGGGCACCTGCGCTGACCAGCTCGGCCTGCCGGGTGAGCTCGGCGATCTCGGCCCGGCGGGCCGGACCGTTGGTCTCCGGCGTGGCCAGGGCGGCGATCAGGCCGATCAGACCGAAGATGCTGAACAACACGGCCGGTCCGGTCCAGCCGAACGACTGGTAGAGCGAGACCGCCCAGAAGGCGGTGAAGCCCGAGATCACCGCGGACAGCTGGTAGGCCAGCGACGCCCCCGAGGAGCGGGTGTTGGTGCTGAACAGCTCGGAGAACCAGGAGCCCTGGGTGCCGGCCAGGGAGTTCTGGCAGAAGGCGAAGGCGACCACGAAGACGACGATGATCAGGCCCAGCTCACCGGTGTTGAGCAGCAGGAACATCGGGATGCCGAACAGCACGATCAGCGCGGTGCCGAAGATGTACACCGGCTTACGGCCGACCCGGTCGGTCAGCCAGCCCCAGAACAGGGTGGCCGGCAGGCCGATCAGGGCCGCGATGACGATCGCGAGGATGGTGTCCGGCCGGGAGGCGAGGTTGTTGGACTTCAGGTAGGAGGTGACGTAGGTGATCGCCACCGCGTAGCCGGCGGTCTCGGCGACCCGCAGACCGAAGGCACGCAGCAGGTTGCGCCAGTCGTTCTTCAGCACGGTCGCCAGCGGGTTCTTGACCAGCTCGCCCTCTTCCTTGGCCTGCTCGAACTCCGGGGACTCCTCGACCTTCAACCGGATGTACAGACCGGCGCCGATCAGGACGGCGCTGAGCAGGAACGGCAGGCGCCACGCCCAGCTGCCCGGCAGTCCGGAGCTGGCCAGGAAGGCCAGGTTGGCCAGCAGCAGGCCGAGCGGAAAACCGGCCTGCGGAATGGCCGTGTACTGGCCCTTCTTCTTCCACGGCGCGTGCTCGAACGTCATCAAGATGGCGCCGCCCCACTCGGCGCCGAACGCCAGACCCTGGATCACCCGGACCGTGACCAGCAGCACGGGAGCCCAGATGCCTACGGTGGCGTAGGTCGGCAGCAGGCCGATCATCACGGTGGCGATGCCCATGATCAGCAGCGAGGTGATCAGCACCGGGCGGCGGCCGATCTTGTCACCGAGGTAGCCGCCGATGACGCCGCCGAGCGGGCGGACGGCAAAGCCGATGCCGAGCGTTGCGAACGCCAGCAGGGTGCCGGCCACCGGATCCGCCTTGGGGAAGAACGCCTCGTTGAAATACAGGGCGGCGGCCGTGCCGTACCCGATGAAGTCATAGTTCTCGACGGTGGTGCCGACCGCGCTGCCGATCGCCACCCGCTTCTTGTGCACCGTCCCGAGAATCGGGTCTCCGGCGTTCACATCCGCCATGTTCGCTATCTCCTTTGACAGGGTCACTACTCAGTGACCGATAGCTGACGATCGTACTGTTAACAGTAGAACTTCGCAACTCGGCCGGTGGTGAACGTCGTCGTCGCCGCCCGACAGCGGCCCCCGTCAGGCGCTGCGCGCGCGCTGCATCTGCGCCACGATCCGCTCGGCGGCGTCGCTCATGTGCTGGGCCAAGAACGCCTCGCCCCCCTCGATGTCGCCGGCGGCGAGCAGCGAGACGATCGGCAGGTGTCGCTGGTAGGCCATGTTGTGCAGCGCGGTCTGCGGCCCGGCGGCGGTGATCGCCGCCCGGGCGAGCCCACTCACGCCCTGCCAGCTGTGGGCCAGCGTGCCGTTCCCGCTCAGCTCACACAGCCGGCGGTGGAAGGCGAGATCGGCATCAAGCTGGGCCACGAAGTCGCCTTCGTTCTCCTTCAGATGTCCCAATGCTGCTTGGAGTTCCGGGATGACGACGGAACGATCGGGAAGGTCGCAGATCTGCCGGAAGGCCAGCGACTCCAGCGCGCAGCGGACAGCGAAGATCTCGTCCACTTCCTGCTCGCTGACCACCCGGACCGACAGCCGGCCGCGCGCGTCGGCGGTGAGCAGGCCGTCTTGCTGGAGGTGCCGCAACGCCTCGCGCAGAGTCCCCCGGCTCACCCCGAGCGACTCGCTCAGCTCGACCTCGGCCAGATGGGTCCCGGGCGCCAGCTCACCGGAGCTGATCGCGTCCCGCAGTCGGGCGAGGATGAGCTCGCGCCTGGTCTGCAGCTCGATCGACCCGAGGGACCGCAACGTCGACTTGTTCGGAGGCGCCATGGACATCGAGTGTAGCGCCGACCGTGCCGCTTTGCTTGACTGTCAACAGTCATACATGTCATGCTCTGCGCCATGGACCACGACGTACGGACGCTGAACCGCGAGCGAGTCATCTGCTCGACCATCACCCTGCGGCATCTGCCGCTCGGCGAAGCGCTCGCCGAGATCGGAGCACTCGGGTTCGCCGAGATCGACCTCGGCGCGCTGCCCGGAGTCTGCAACCACGTTCCGTACGTCCTCGACGACGCGGCGGTGGCCGAGGTCGCCGCCACCGTCCGCGCCTCGGGTCTCGCGGTCCGCTCGGTGAACGCCGACGTCGGCGACCTGAACCGGCCGCTCACCGCTGAGGAGCAGCAGCAGCGATTCGAGCACGCGGACAGGCTGATCTCCTTGTGTGTCGCGATCGGAGCCACCGGGCTGGTGCTGCCCAACGGTGCTCAGCAGCACGAGCCGATCGTCGACCTCGACGCCGATCTCGACCTCGTCGCCGCCCAGCTCATCGCGATCGACGAGCGCTGCCGCGCCGCCGGGATCCAGCTCTGGGTCGAGGCACCGCACTTCTTCCGGCTCTGCTTCGACCTGGACCGCGCTTCCCGGCTGCTGGACCGGCTGCCCGCGACGATCGGCGTGATCTGTGACGTCAGCCATATCGTCGCCTCCGGCTCGACCCCCGCGGCGTTCGTCGATCTGGTCGGTGACCGGATCAGCCACGTCCACATCCGCGACGCCGAGCCCGGCTATATCCATCACAGCGTCGGCCGCGGGCAGGTGGACTTCGCCGGTACCGTCGCCGCGCTGGCGGGCATCGACTACCGCGGCCGCTTCGCGCTCGAGCTCGAGACCCGCGACATCACCAACGACGAGCGCCCCGAGGCCGCGCTTGCCGCGGGGGTCTACATCAGTTCGCTGCTGTAGCCGCGGCTGCTCGCCGCCGCTCAAAACCTGGCGCTGCGCTCTCCGGCCGGGTGGTTCAATAGCGGGGGCACACCGGGTGCCCGCGCGAGGAGAGCGAGTTATGTCGGACTTGACGATCACCCTGGTTCACGCGAGCGAGCGTGCGGACCGGGTGGTCACCGCGGGCACCAAGGCCTGGGAGCCGTTCCGCGACGAGGAGAAGGTCATCGCGGCACGCGTCAACGGAGCCCTCAAGGATCTGTCCTACGAGCTCCAGGACGGCGACGAGATCGAGGGTGTCGAGATCGACAGCCCCGACGGCCACGACATCCTCCGGCACTCCACCGCACACGTGATGGCGCAGGCTGTGCAAGACCTCTTCCCGGACGCGAAGCTCGGGATCGGGCCGCCGATCCGGGACGGGTTCTACTACGACTTCGACGTCGAGACGCCGTTCGTGCCCGAGGATCTGGAGAAGATCGAGACCCGGATGCGCAAGATCGTCAAGGAGGGTCAGCGCTTTTCGCGCCGGGTCACCACCGAGACCGACGCGCTGGAGGAGCTGAAGGACGAGCCGTACAAGATCGAGCTGATCGGCCTCAAGAGTGGCCGCACGTCCGAGGACGACGCCGAGATCGCCGAGGGCGCCTCGGTCGAGGTCGGTGCGGGCGAGCTCACGATCTACGACAACATCCGCCGCAACGGCGACGTCGCGTGGAGTGATCTGTGCCGCGGCCCGCACCTGCCGACGACCAAGCGGATCCCGGTGTTCAAGCTGATGCGCACCGCAGCGGCGTACTGGCGCGGCAACGAGAAGAACAAGCAGCTGCAGCGCATCTACGGCACCGCGTGGGAGTCGAAGGATGCGCTCGATGCGCACCTGCACCGGCTCGAGGAGGCCGAGCGCCGCGACCACCGCAAGCTCGGTCGCGAGCTCGATCTCTACTCCTTCCCCGACGAACTCGGTTCCGGTCTGGTCGTCTTCCACCCCAAGGGTGGCGTGATCAAGCGCGAGATGGAGGACTACGTCCGCCGGCGCCACATCGAGGAGGGCTTCTCCTACGTCAGCACGCCGCACATCTCCAAGGACGGGCTGTTCCACACCTCGGGCCACCTGCCGTACTACGCCGACACGATGTATCCGCCGATGGAGCTCGAGGGCGCGAAGTACCAGCTCAAGGCGATGAGCTGCCCGATGCACAACCTGATCTACCAGTCCCGCGGCCGCTCCTACCGCGAGCTGCCGCTGCGGCTGTTCGAGTTCGGCGGGGTCTACCGGTACGAGAAGTCCGGCGTGGTGCACGGCCTCACCCGGGTGCGCGGCATGAGCCAGGACGACTCGCACTCCTACGTCACCCCCGAGCAGGCCGACGCCGAGATCAAGCACCTGCTGGACTTCTGCCTCGGGCTGTTCCGCGACTTCGGCCTCGACGACTTCTATCTCGAGCTCTCCACCCGCGACGACTCCAAGCCGGACAAGTTCATCGGTTCCGACGAGCAGTGGCGGGTCGCGACCGAGGTCCTGCGGCGGGCCGCCGAGGAGTCCGGCCTGGAGCTGGTTCCCGACCCGGGCGGCGCGGCGTTCTACGGCCCCAAGATCTCGATCCAGGCCCGGGATGCGATCGGGCGGCCGTGGCAGCTGTCCACCATCCAGTACGACTTCAACCAGCCCGCGAGGTTCGGTCTGGAGTACCAGGCCGCCGACGGCACCCGGCAGCAGCCGGTGATGATCCACTCGGCCAAGTTCGGCTCGATCGAGCGGTTCCTCGGCGTTCTGGTCGAGCACTACGCCGGCGCCTTCCCGCCCTGGCTGGCACCGGTCCAGGTGCGCGGGATCCCGATCGCGGAGCGACACGTGGATTATCTGGAGGATGTCGCGCGGCGGCTGCGGCAGGCGGGCATCCGGGTCGAGGTGGACGACTCCGACGACCGGATGCAGAAGAAGATCCGCGACGCCCAGCTGCAGAAGGTGCCGTTCATGATGATCGCCGGCGACGACGACGTGGCGAGCGGGGCGGTCTCCTTCCGCTACCGCGACGGGCACCAGGACAACGGGGTCTCCATCGACGAGGCGATCCGCCGGGTCGTCGCCGCGGTGGAATCACGCGAGCAGGTCTGAGCCGGTCGCCGGTTCGGTGCCCGACCGGCCGGGGTGGATCCGGGCGCACTCCAACGCGACCCGGATCTCGGCCAGCTCGGCCGGATCGGCCAGGTCGCGCCCGGTGAGCTGTTCGAGCCGGCGGAGGCGGTAGCGAACCGTGTTGCGATGCAGGAACAACCGTGCTGCCGCGGCGGAGGTGGAGCCCTTCTCGGCGAGCCAGACCCGGGCGGTCTCGAGCAGGACCGCGTGCTCGCCGTCGGGTGCGAGGACGTCGCCGAGCACGCGACCGGCATACCAACGAGCCAGCTCGGGGGTGCCGGCGAGCAGGATCGCCAGCGGCTGCTGCTCGTAGCGGACCAGCTCAGTGCTGCCGGGGGTGCCGGCGGTGCAGGCGAGGCGTGCCGCGCGGCGCGCCTCGGGCGCCCGGTCGATCTCGCCGAACACGTCGCTGAACCCGAGCCGGCCACGGGCGATGGCGGCCAGGTCCTCGGCCAGCCGCTCGATCCGGTAGCCGACCCGGAGTGCGACCAGGCCCTCCTGGTGATCATGATCAAGTCGCCACAGCGACAGCAGCCCGCGGCCGCGGAGCAGGGCCTCGACGCCGGGCAGTGCCTCGCGGCCGGTGGCGGGGCACTCCCCCACGACGGCAACGAACTCGCCGCGGCGCGGCAGGTCGATCAGACCCGCCGACTCCCAGGCATCCTCCGCGGTCGTCGCCGGGTCGAGCAGGGTGTCGAGCAGCGCGACCCGTAGCTGGGCGTCGCGTCGGGCGCGCTCGGCCAGGGTGTCTCGATAGACGTCGGTCACCTGGAGCGCGAGGTCGTCCGAGACGGCCCAGATGTCCGCGGCGGCCAGGGTCAGCACCGGACGTTCCTCGGGCAGGCAGCGCTCGACCAGGATCTCCCAGATGAACCGGCTGCCGACCCTGAACGCCTGCAGCACGGCGGCGTAGGAGATGCCTCGCTCCGCCCGCGCAGCGCCGGTTCGACGGGGTGCGTCCGCACTGATCCCCGGTCTGCGCGCGAGGGTTCCGAGGATATAGCGCACGTTGGCCGTGCAGGAGGAGCGGAGTTCGTCGTCGGAGACGACCTGTCCGTCCCGATACAGCGGAATCTCGGTCTTGATCCGATCCGCCATGGCCCGACCGAGCTCGGCGGCGTCGGGCAGCAGACGGGCGCTGAGGGCGACGACCACCGGGTCCGCCGCTTGATCGGTCACGACGCCGGACCTCCTCATCATTGTGCTCGCGCACAAGCCGTTGGCGGCAAAGTCAGGTCTGCCGACCGATGTCAGGGCCCACACCGACCGGCAGGATTGTTCCATCGAACCACACAAGGCAAGGAGGCCTGATGAATCTCGCCGAGATCCTGATCCACACGGCGTCGGTGCGACCCGCGCGCGCCGCACTCCGGCTGGGCGACGGCGTCGTCGACTATGCCGAGCTGAACGAGGCCAGCGGCAGGGTGGCGTCGCTGCTGGGGACGTACGGGGTCGCCGCCGGCGATCGGGTCGGGGTGATGCTGCCGAACGTGCCCGAGTTCGCCGCGATCTACTACGGCGTGCTCCGGGCCGGCGGGGTCGTGGTGCCGATGAACCCGCTGCTGAAGACACGGGAGATCGAGTTCTACCTCGGCGACTCCGGCGCCCGGCTGGTGTTCGCGTGGCAGCCGGCCGCCGACGAGGTCCGAGCCGCCGCCCAGCGGCTCCCCGGGGTCGAAGCGGTGATCGTCGCACCGTCCGGCTTCGTGGCCGAGCTGTTGTCGTACGAGCCGTCCGACCTGCTCGTGCAGCGATCGCCCGACGACACCGCGGTGATCTTGTACACGTCCGGCACGACCGGCCGCCCGAAGGGTGCGGAGCTGACCCACGACAACCTCACCCGCAACGCCGAGGTGACCCAGTCCGACCTGGTCCGGCTGAGCGCCGACGACGTCGTCTTCGGTGGGCTGCCGCTGTTCCACTCGTTCGGGCAGACGGTGACCCTCAACACCACCGTCGCGGCCGGCGCGACCCTGGTCATGCTGCCGCGCTTCGACGCACGCACGGCACTGGCGCTGATGGCCGAGCACGCGGTCACGGTGTTCGCCGGGGTGCCGACCATGTACAGCGCGTTCCTCGCGGTCGACGACGCACCCGCGCTGCCGCGCCTGCGGCTCTGCCTCTCCGGTGGCGCGGCACTGCCGGTCGAGGTGCTGCGACAGTTCGAGGACCGGTTCGGCTGCGCGATCCTGGAGGGCTATGGACTGTCGGAGACCTCCCCGGTCGCGTCGTTCAACCTGGTCGACCAGCGCAAGCCCGGCTCGATCGGCACCCCGGTGACCGGTGTCGAGATGCGGGTGGTCGACCTCGACGGCAACCCGCTGCCCACCGGCGAGGTCGGCGAGATCGCCATCCGCGGCCACAATGTGATGAAGGGCTACTGGCGGCGTCCGGACGCGACCGCGGCCGTGCTGTCCGCCGACGGCTGGTTCCGGACCGGGGACGTCGGCCGGGTCGACGGCGACGGTTTCTACGTCATCGTCGACCGGATGAAGGACCTGATCATCCGCGGTGGATTCAACGTCTACCCGCGCGAGATCGAGGAGGTGCTGTACGAGCATCCCGACGTCGCGGAGGCGGCCGTGATCGGGCTCCCGCACGACCGGCTGGGCGAGGAGGTCGGCGCCGCCGTTGCCCTCCGGCCCGGGTCGACCACGACCGAGACCGAGCTGAGGGAGTACGTCCGCGGCCAGGTAGCCGCGTACAAGTACCCGCGCGTCGTCTGGTTCGTGGAGAGCCTGCCCAAGGGGCCGACCGGCAAGATCCTCAAACGCGAGATCGTCGCCCCCTCCGATCCGCCGGCCGGTGTCCAATGAGCAGCCTCGACGACGTCGAGGCCCAGGCCGCACCGCTGGACGCGCTGCTGGTCGACGCCGCGCTCGGGCCGCTGCGCCGGTTCGCGCCTGACGCCTCCACCCTGAAGTGGGGTCTCGGCCTGGCGCGCCGGCCGCGCACGCTCACCCGCCGGCTCGGCCAGCTGGGAGCCGAGCTCACCAAGATCACGACCGGCAGCTCGACCGTGGCCGCCGAGCGCCGCGACCGCCGGTTCGCCGATCCCGCGTGGACCGAGAATCCGTTGCTACGCCGGCTGCTCCAGGTCTATCTGGCGTCCGGACGCACGGTCGAACAGCTCGTCGAGGACGCCGGGCTCGGTTCGCGGGACGAGACGCGCACCCGGTTCCTGGTCGAGAACCTGCTGCAGGCACTGGCGCCGAGCAACGTTCCGCTGATCAACCCGGCGTCGGCCAAGTCGGCGATCGACAGCGGCGGTCTGAGCCTGGTTCGCGGGGCCGGCCAGCTGGCCCGGGACCTCGCCAGCGCTCCTCGCGTGCCCGAGATGGTCGACGGATCCGGATTCGAGGTCGGCGTCAACATCGCCGCCACGCCGGGTGCGGTGGTGCTGCGCACCGAGGTGTTCGAGCTGATCCAGTACACGCCCACGACGAAACGGGTATCCGAGACACCCGTGTTGATCGTGCCGCCGACGATCAACAAGTACTACGCGATCGATCTGGCCCCGGGCCGGAGCCTGGTCGAGTACAGCGTCGCCCAGGGCCGGCAGATGTTCGTGATGTCGTGGCGCAACCCCGACGGCCGGCACGCCCGATGGAACTTCGATACCTATGTCGGTGCCGTTCTGGAGGCGATGAGCGCGGTCGAGCGGATCACCGGCAGCACCGAGACGATGCTCGGCGGGATCTGCTCCGGCGGGATCCTCGCCTCGATCACCGCCGGCTATCTCGCCGCCACCGACCGGCTCGACCGGCTGGCCGGGTTGTGCCTGGCGGTGACCGTGATCGACAACGAGTCCGCCGGCGCGGTCTCGGCGCTCACCGACCGGCGGCTGGCCAACGCCGCCAAGGCCGTGTCGAAGCGCAAGGGCTATCTCGACGGACGATCGCTGGCCGAGGTGTTCGCCTGGCTCCGGCCCGGCGACCTGGTCTGGAACTACTGGGTGAACAACTATCTGCTCGGGAAGCGGCCGCCCGCGTTCGACATCTTGTTCTGGAACTCCGACACGACCCGGATGGCCGCCGGCCTGCACGCAGACTTCGTCGACCTCGGCCTGGACAACACGCTGACCACGCCCGGTGCGCTGACCGTGCTGGGCCAGCCGATCGACCTGCAGGCAGTCACGATCGACGCCTACGTGGTCGCCGGCAGCACCGACCACATCACCCCGTGGGAGAACTGCTATCGGACGACCGGGCTGCTCGGCGGCGATGTCCGCTTCGTCCTGTCCAGCAGCGGCCACATCGCCGCTCTGGTCAACCCACCCGGCAATCCCAAGGCGAGCTACCGCACCGGCACGACCAACCCACCCGACCCGGCATCGTGGTTGGCCGACGCCGACACCCACCAGGGCACCTGGTGGACCGACGTCAGCGGCTGGCTGGACCAGCGCTGTGGACGGCAGGTCGTCGCACCGAAGCAGCTCGGCGCACCCGATCTGCCGCCGCTCGCCGACGCACCCGGAACCTACGTCTACGACAACTGAAACCCCACCAGACATCGACAACGCAAAGGAGCACGTCCATGTTCGACAACCTCGGCCGTTCCCGCGGCACCGACTACTTCAAGATCGCCGATCAGCTCACGCCGACCGAGCGCAACTACCTGGACCGCACCCGGCGCTTCGTCGACGACGAGGTTCTTCCGGTGATCAACGACTACTGGGAGCGGGCCGAGTTCCCCCGACCCTTGATCGACAAGCTGGCCGAGCTGGGCATCGTCGGTGACGGCATCGCGGGCTACGGCTGTCCCGAGCTCAGCCCGATCGCCAACGGCCTGATCAGCATGGAACTGAACCGCGGCGACGGGAGCCTGGGCACCTTCCTCGGCGTTCAGGCGGGCCTGGCCATGCAGTCCATCGCCAAGCTCGGCTCCGAGCAGCAGAAGCAGCGCTGGCTTCCCGCGATGGCCCGGCTGGAGAAGATCGGCGCGTTCGCCCTGACCGAGCCCGACCACGGTTCGGACTCGGTCGCCCTGGAGACGTCCGCCCGCCGCGACGGCGACAGCTGGACGATCAACGGCGAGAAGAAGTGGATCGGCAACGGCACCATCGCCGACGTGATCGTGGTGTGGGCCCGCGACGTCGCCGACGGGCAGGTCAAGGGCTTCCTGGTCGAACGGGATACCCGGGGCTACGATGCCCGCCGGATCGACGGCAAGGGCTCACTGCGCTCGGTCTGGCAGGCCCAGATCACGCTGACCGACGTCCGGGTCCCCGAGGCCGACCGGCTGCCGTACGCGAACAGCTTCAAAGACACCGGCCGGGTGTTGGCCGGCACCCGGGCGGGGGTCGCCTGGGCCGCGCTCGGGCACGCCACCGCGGCCTACGAGGTCGCCGTGGCGTACTGCACGGAGCGTCGCCAGTTCGGCAAGCCCCTGGTGTCGTTCCAGATCGTCCAGGACCGGTTGGTCAAGATGCTCGCCGAGGTGTGCTCGATGCAGCTCTACTGCCTGCGGTTGGGCCGGCTGGAGGAGGAGGGTGCGCTGACCGACACGATCGCGGCCATCGCCAAGATGAACAACACCAGCAAGGCGCGTCAGGTGATCGCCGAGGCTCGCGACCTGCTCGGTGGCAACGGGATCTTGCTGGACTTCCATGTGATGCGGCACCTGGCGGACATGGAGGCACTGCACACCTACGAGGGAACCGAGACCATCCAGACCCTCATCGTCGGTCGCAGCATCACCGGCGTCGGTGCCTTCGCCTGAGCACGGTGTGGAACCCGAGAGGAAGATGATCATGACGAGTTTCGCCCGAGCCGCCGACCTGCTCGCCGTCGACCCCGGCGCCGATCTCGGTGTCAGCCGGTGGATCACCATCAGCCAGGACCGGATCAACCAGTTCGCCCAGTGCACCGAAGACGACCAGTGGATCCACGTCGACGCCGATCGGGCCCGGAGCGGTCCTTACGGCGGAACCATCGCGCACGGCTATCTCACCTTGTCGCTGGCTGCCACCATGCTCACCGAGGTGATCCACGTGGGCGGCATCGGCGCCGCGGTGAACTACGGCGCCAACAAGGTTCGCTTCCCGAACCCGGTGCCGGTCGGCGCCAAGGTCCGCGGCCACGTCCGGCTCGGCGCCACGAGCCGACGGGGAGAGATGATCGAGGCCTGCTACGCGCTCACCGTCGAGATCCAGGGTGCGACCAAGCCGGCCTGCGTCGCCGAGCTCGTCGTGCTGTACACATGACCCGGCCGCCGCGGCCGACCGAACAGTTGCGCCGGATCCGGGTCGACGGTCAGGACCTCCGCGTCTGCGTCCGGCCCGGAGCTGCCGCCGGCCCGCCGCTGCTCCTGTGCAACGGGATCGGCGCCAGCCTGGAGCTGCTCCAGCCGTTCGTCGATGCCGTCGACCAGCGGATCACCGTGATCCGCTTCGACGTTCCCGGCGTCGGGGGCTCCCCCCTGCCGCGGCGGCCGTACCGGTTCAGCAGCCTGGCCCGGCTGCTGAACCGGCTGCTCAGCCGGCTCGGCCACGACCGCTTCGACGTTCTCGGCATCTCCTGGGGTGGCGGCCTGGCCCAGCAGATCGCCCTCCAGTACCGTCGGCGCTGCCGCCGCCTCGTCCTCGTCGCGACCGGAACCGGCGCACTGATGGTGCCGGCGCGACCGGCGGTGCTGGCGAAGATGATCACCCCTCGGCGCTACCGCGACCCGGCCTACGCCGCCGCCGTCGCCGCCGAGCTGTACGGCGGCCGGCTCCGATCCGAGCCCGAGCTGGCGAGGACCCTGCTCCATGATCACTCCCGGGTCGGCACCCGGCGCGGGTACCGGCTCCAACTCCTCGCCGGGTTGGGCTGGACCAGCCTGCCCGTCCTGCCGCTGATCCGGCAGCGGACCCTGATCCTCGCCGGCACCGACGACCCGATCATCCCGCTGGCCAACGCCCGGCTGCTGCGCACCGGCATCCCCCGCGCCGAACTGATCGTCTACGACGACGGCCACCTCGGACTGATCACCCGGGCCGACGAGCTCGGTCCCGCCGTCTCGGCCTTTCTTCGACCGTGACGAACCACCCGATCCCCGCGTAGCGGCGCGTGGTCAGCCGGTACGCGAGGCGCGGCCTCTTCCCGACGAGCCCGGGCCGGGCGCCGTCGTGCGTCTCGGCCTGGGTGGTGGCGCCGTGCTGGCGCGCAAGACGAGCCTGGTCGGGAGGAAGACCGGTTCGCAGACGTCGTCGCCGGCGGTGCCGTCGAGGAGTTGGATCAGCAGTTCCGCGGCCACCTCACCCTGCTCGGGAACGCTCTGGGCGATCGTGGTCAGATCGAGCATCGCCGCCATCTCGTGATCGTCCACGCCGATGATCGACATGTCCTCCGGCACCGCCAGGCCGGCCCGCCGCAGCGCCCAGAGGGCGCCGATGGCCAGCTCGTCGGACTCGGCGAACACGGCTGTCGGGAGCGTCGACCGGCTGAGCAGCTTGGCCATCGCCGCCGCACCACCCTCGAGTCCGTGGGACCCGTCGGCGACCAGCCTGGGGTCGAGGGGGCGGCCGGCTGCGGCGAGGGCCCGTTCCGCGCCACGGCGCCGGGCCGCTGAGGAGACGAAGCCGAAGCGGGCGTCGTCGGCGGTGCCGGAGATGAGCCCGATCCGCTCGTGTCTCAGGTGCAGCAGGTGGTTGATCGCGCTCGTCGCGGCGGCCGCCTCGTCGATGCCGACCGACGGAGACCCGGGCACCCGGGTACCGACGCTGACCATGGGGAGGTCCAGCGCCCGGAGGGCCAAGGTGTGCTCCTCGGTCAGCGGCATCGAGAGGGTGAGGATGCCGACGACGCGGGCGTCCAGCGGCACCCGCTCGAAGAACTGGTCCCGGACGTCGGCACTGCCGAGGTGGTAGAGCATGACGTCGTAGGCCTGGCTTCGAAGCAGGTCGACCGCACCTGCGGTGACGGTGCTGAAGAACCACCTCGTGATGTACGGAACGATCACCGCGACGGTGCGCCGCGGGCCGGCCTCGATGCTGTTGGCCTGCAACAGTGTCACGTAGTCCAGCTCGCGGGCGGCTTCGACGACCCGCCGCCGCGTATCGGGCGACACCTTGGCGAGTCCGCGAAGGGATCGCGACACGGTAGCCGGAGACACGCCGGCGCGCTCGGCGACGTCGACGATGCTCACTCGGCCACCGTGTCCTCGACCTCGTCGCTCCTCTGACACGTGACAAGCGTAGGGCTCGCCTGTTCCCGGTCACCCAGCCCGCCGCGGCCGCGCCGGTAAGGACCGACCGAGCGGGCCGGCCGGCTACTCGTCCCAGAGGCCGTGCTCGGGCCACCGTCGCGGCAGCCGGGTGTCGACCGCGGGCAGTTCCGCGATCTGCGCGGAGGGTTCGGTCTGATACCAGTAGGCGACACTGGAGTAGTCGTTGCTCTGGTCGTTGGCATGGCCGTGCTCGATGCTGAACCGCAGCGACGTGCTGAACCGGACCGGGTCCTCGATGTGGAACCGGTACATGCTCCAGGTGCCGAAGTGTTCCTGGACACTCGAGCCGAGGCTGATGCCGTGGTACGGGCCGGCGTACGGCCCGCTCGGGAAGCCCCAGGCCGCGTTGAAGTAGTCCTCGGTGCCGGTCCCGTGCAGGCGGGGCGGCCACGGTTCGCCGTCGATGAAGAACATGTCGTCGCCCTCACCGGGCCAGGTGTAGACCTGGTTCGAGGCATTGAAATTGTCGATGCTGAGCAGGCAACCGACGTAGTGCCCGCTGCCCACGGTGTCGAGGACGACATAGTTCTCCTCACCGGTGGTGTTCAACCCGGGCAGGTCCCAGGGGGCCGGGTCGGCCTCGGCGCCGGCGTGCTGGACGGCAACGGTCTCGCGTTCCTGCCGGTAGTAGGCATGGAAGAGTCCGAGGTCGTCGGGTGCGGGTTCGTCGGTGAGCTCGTAGTCGACGTAGTAGAAGAGGTTGACCACCGGTTGATCGCTCTCGTTGCGCAGCACGATCGTGGCGCCGGTCCGGAACGGCATCGGGAAGTAGCAGTTCATGGCCGCGGCGAACGGGCCCTTCGGCCCGCGGCGGGGACCGAAGACCATGCTCAGCGGGAGCGAGACGTAGTGCACGGCGGTGGCGTGGCCGACGCCGAAGAAGTCGCCGAGCGGGGTGCGCACGCTGGGCGTCGGGGAGCCGTCCCAGTACATCTCGAGCACCAGCTTTCGCAGGTACTTCTCCGAGTAACAGCGGGTGGTCAGCCAGATGTGCTCGATCACGCCGGAGCCGTCGATGTCGGCGAGCACGTGGGTCGCCCCGGGCTCGACCACGGCGAAGTCTCGATTCCCGCCGGTTCGGTCATAGCTGGAGGAGCGTGCGGAGCGGCCGGGCTTGAGGTACGGCAGTCCGGACAGGGGGCTGTTGGGTTGCCAGAACTTCACGGCATGGGTTCCTTTTCGTTCGTCGAGAGGTAGAGATCCGACACCGGGCACCGGTGTCGTGGTGGCTAGCTGGTCGGGTGTGTCAGCCCTTCACGGCGCCGAGGGTGAGTCCACCGACGATCCGCTTCTGCAGCAGGAACGTGACGGCGACGACGGGCAGGGTGTAGAGCATCGCGAGGGCCGTCATCGCACCCCACTGGAGGCCGAACTGGGTCTGGAAGTTGGCGATCACGATGGGTGTCGTCTGCGCCTTCACCGCGGTCAGCAGCAGGGCGAACAAGAACTCGTCCAGGAGGCGAGGAAGGCGAAGATCGCCGCGACGGCGATCCCGCCCGAGACGACCGGGATGATCACCGACACCAGGGTGCGGAGGCGGCTCGCACCGTCCACCGCGGCGGCTTCCTCGAGCTCGATCGGGACCGACTCGAAGAAGCTGGTCAGCAGCCAGATCGCCAGCGGCAGGGCGATCGCGGTATGGGAGAGGGCCAGTCCGGTGGGGGTGTCACGGAGACCGATCGCGGTCATCATCGCGACCAACGGGATGCCGATGGCGACCGGCGGAACCATCCTGGTGACCAGGGTGGAGAAGACGAACAGTTGACCCGATCGGCTCTTGAAGCGGGTGATCGCGTACGCCGCCGGAACGGCCAGCACGATGGTCAGCACGGTGCTGATCGACGCCGTGGAGATGCTGTTCACGAACGACGGGATGACGCCGAAGGTGGACAGCGCGATCTCGTAGTTCTGCACGCTCCAAGACTTCGGCCAGACGGTCGGCGGGACGGCGATCGCCTCGATCGGTGCCTTGAACGAGGTCAGGGCGAGGTAGACGAACGGGAACGCGTAGCTGACCACCACCACGCCCAGCAGGACCCAGAGCAGCGCCCGGCCCGCGCCGCGGCGGTGTCGGCCGGAGCCGCGCGACCGGCGCGGACCGGCTGCGACGCTGAGGGCGGCTGACGACATCAGGTCTCCTTCCCGGGTCGCCAGATCGTCGCGATGGCGACGACCGCGACGACGAGCATGACGATCATGTAGAGGACGCTCATGGCGGAGGCCAGTCCCGGCTCGCCGAAGCGGACCATGGTCTGGTAGATCAGCAGGCTCAACGTGGTGGAGGCCTGTTCGGGACCGCCGTTGGTCTGGATCAAGATCACGTCGAACGCCTTGGCGGCGTCGACCCCCCGGACGATGAGCGCGACCGCGATCACGGGCCGCAGCAGGGGCAGCATGATCCGGGTCAGCAGGCGCCAGCCGCCGATGCCGTCCAGCCGGGCCGCCTCGATCAGGTCACCCGGCAGGTTCTGCAGACCGGCGAAAAGCACCAGGGTCATGAAGGACGTGGTGAGCCAGATGTCCGGGATCGCAACCGAGAACAGCACGATGTCGGGGTTGCTGAGCCAACCGATCTGGTTGGGATCGTCGAGGATCCCGAGCTGGGTGAGGACCGCTCCGACGATGCCGAAGTTGTCGATCAGCAGGAACCGCCAGAGCAGGCCGGCCACGACCGGCGCGATCATCAGCGGATACAGGAAGATCGTCCGGAAGATCCGGGACCGTTCGCCGAGAGCGTTGAACAGCAGGGCGGTCGCCAGGCCGAGGACGAACTCGGCGGTGACGACGAGCACGGTATAGACCAGGGTCCGGGCCGCCGCGGCCAGGAAGTCCGGCGAGCCGAGCGCCTTGGCATAGTTTCCGACGCCGACGAAGGCCCTCGTCCCGGCAAGCGCGTCGACGTCGAAGAAGCTGTCGACGATGAGCCTGATCACCGGCCAGGCGACGAAGACGGTCAGGAACACGGCCGCCGGCGCCATCAGCGCCAGCGCGTAGCCGTTGTCGCTCAGCCTGGCGCCACCGCGTGCGACGGGCGCAGCGGACGCGGGCGTCGGGCCGGGCGGCGTCGGTCGATCGCGCTCGGGCGGTCCGGCTGCCGGCGGCGCCATCACGTCAGCCGACAAGACTCTCGACCTTCCCGCGCGCCTGGGTCAGCAAGGCTTGATAGTCGGCGCCGGGCTTGAGCGAGGACTGGATGGTCGGCACCAGGACGGTGTCGACGATCTGCTGCCACTTCGGGGTGAGCGGACGAGCCTTGGTGGCCGGCCCGTCGAGGGTCGCGATCAGCGGCTTGAACGACTCGTAGCCGTCCTTGTCCTGGTAGGCCTTGAACGCCGAGATCCGGGCGGCGAGGCCCAGATCGGACTGGATGCTGAGCTCGTTGTGATCGTAGGCGTACTGGACGAACTTCGTGGCCAGCTCGGACTGCTTTCCCTCGCTCGGCAGCGACAGATACCAGGGGCCGGGGATTGCGCCGACTCCGGCGGTGCCGCCGATCATCGGAGCGACGCCGACCTTGCCGTACACGCTGGCGTCCTTCGGGATCTGTCGATAGGCATGTGCCCAGAAGCGGGTCATCGCGGTCTTGCCCTGGTTGAACAGGTTCTGAGCGGCGGCCCAGTCGACCTGCGCGGCGCCCGCGGGGGCGACCTTCAGCTTGTTGGCGAGATCGCTGTAGAAGGTCAGCGCGGACAGGTGGGCCGCATCGTCGATGATCACTTTGCCGGACGGATCGAGGACCGTCCCGGCGGCGCCGGCCTGCACGACGTGGGCCAGCCACTCGGTCTCGACCGCACCCTTGACGTCGGTGCCGTACAGCTCGGTGCCGCGGGTGAAGAACTGGGCGACGTCGTTGAACTGCTGCCAGGTCGTCGGTGCGGCGAGTTCATAACCGTACTTCGATTCGAAGGCCGCCTTCTCCTTGGAGTCGGAGAACAGATCCTCGCGATAGAAGAGGATCTCCGCGTTCGCCCAGACCGGCATCCCGACGTACTTTCCGTCGATCTGGGCGCCGGTGACCAGGGACGGGAACAGATCCGCCTTCACCTCGTCGGTGAACAGGTCGTCGAGCGGGCTCAGCTTGCCGGCGAACGTCGGCAGCCAGATCGCGTCCATCGCTGCGACGTCGAACGAGGGCGTGCCGGCGGACAGCTCCGTGTTGAACCGGTTGTACAGACCCTCGTACGGCAGCGCCACGAAGGTGACCTTGGTTCCGGTCTCCTTGCTGAACGCGTCGGCCACCGGGGTCAGCTCCGCCTGGCCGCCGGCCTCGCACAGGACGGTCAGCGCTCCCGCTCCGCCCGATCCCGAACCGGACGGTGCCGGGCCACCGGCGCCACAGGCACCGAGTGCCGCGGCCGACACCGCCGCGGCGCCGAGGCCGAGAAAGGCGCGGCGGGAGAAGGAGGAGAAAGGTGCGGTCATCGACGGCCTCCGAGATTCAAGGGCTTCCATCAGGAACGTGGCTGCTGTACGTTAACTCGTGTCAGTAACACGAGTCAATAGCAAGCTCCGAATGACATGATGGGGGCGCCATGAATCCCGCTCGATCGAAACGGCCACTACAGAAAGACGTGGCCGAACGTGCCGGTGTGTCGCGCACCACGGTGTCCTTCGTGCTCAACGGGGTCGAGAACATCGCGATCCCCGACGAGACCCGGGACCGCGTCCTGCAGGCGGCAGCCGAACTGGGGTTCCGCCCGAATCCGATGGCTCGCGGCTTGCGCGGGGGCCGGAGCAACGTCTTGGGACTGCTCACCAGTGACATCGTGACCACGCCGTACTCGGTGGAGATCGTCAAGGGCGCCCAGGATGCCGCCATGGCTCGCGGCAAGACGCTGCTGATCATCGACAACGGCGGGTCGGAGGTCGCCGCGGTGGACGCGGTCGAGCATTTCCTCGAGTGGAGGGTCGACGGGCTGATCTTCGCCGCCGAGTACCACCAGCCGTACACTCCGCCGCCGGCCGCGGCTGCGGCGCCGGCAGTCCTCGTGAACTGCTTCGTCCCACCGAGCGATGCGGACCGCTACCTGCTTCCGACCATCCTCCCCGACGACGTTCAGGGCGGTGCGACCGCAACCGGGGCGCTGATCGAGGCCGGGCATACCCGGATCGGCTACATCAACGGTCCGAGCGAGCGCTTCCCCGCCTCGCGGGAACGGCTGCGAGGTTATCGCGATGCCCTCCGGACGGCCGGGATCGCGGCCGACGACTCGTTGGTGCGCGAGGGTGACTGGTGGCAGGAGTCGGGCACGCGCCACGCCGCGAGCCTGCTCGACCTGCCGGAGCCGCCGACGGCGATCTTCTGTGCGAACGACTGGATGGCCATGGGTGCGTACGAGACTGCGCGGGACCGCGGACTGCGGATTCCGCACGATCTGGCGATCGTCGGCTTCGACAACCGCACCGAGATCGCCGACCATCTTCGACCGGGCCTGACCACCGTCGCGCTGCCCTACCGGCAGATGGGCGCGCGGGCCGTCGAGGTGCTGCTGGACCCTGCCGGGCAAACCCGAGGGGTCACCGAGCGGATGCCCTGTCCCCTCGTCCGGCGTGCCTCGGTGTGACGCCGAGACCTGACGCAGCCGATCGGCGCCTCGTCGCAAGTTCGTTGCATCCGCCGCAGCGGCCATAGGTCGGCGGGTCATCCGCCAGCGGCCCCATCGTGCGGCGCGGACGGATGAAAATCTTTCACTCCACGCGGGAGCGGGCGCGCTTTCACGGTCACCGCTACCGATGAATGACGTGAAAAGTCCTTGAATCATTGATTATTCGTATCGATCGGGGGGCGGTGTAGCCGCCGAGGATGAGAGGAAACTGTTGCAAGCCTGTGAAACCCGATGTTAGCGTGTGCCCCGACCAGAGTCGGTGATGATCACAGCGCTCCCCCGAAAACGCCAGTCACCAGTCCCACCGAAAGAGGCCCACTCCGGCCGCCGGCGTCGTTCGAGCGGCGGCCGCGAATGCGCTACGCGACCCTGCCTTCCCCTCGTGCGCGCCGCATGACTCAGCCGACTCGTCGCATCCCCGCTACGTCCGGAAGGAAGATCATGGTCCAACGAACACGCCGCTGGCAGCTGCTGCGTCGTGCAGCGGTCGTCCTGGGAATCACCCTGGCCGCCACCGCGATCCCGTCGCTCGCGCCGGCAGCGCCGGCGCACCCCGACGTCCTGCCTCAGCGAGCGACCGGTGTGCCCGTCGCGAAACAGACCCGCGGCGTCAGCAGCGAGGTCGTCGCACAGGCGAAGAAGTACGCACCGGGAGCGAACTTCACCGCCACCTGGAAGCGGGCTGACGCCCTCAAGGTGCGCCCCGACAGCACCACGACGACCCCGCGAATTCCCGAGAACTTCCCGGTGATGACCGACAAGGTCTGGGTCTGGGATACCTGGCCGCTGACCGGCCTGGACACCAAACCGATGACGTACAAGGGCTGGCACGTCATCTTCTCGTTGGTCGCGCCGCGCAACATCTTCTTCGGCGACCGCCACTGGGAGGCGCGGATCGGTTACTTCTATTCGAAGGACGGCCGCAACTGGAAGTACGGCGGGCACCTGTTCCCGGACGGCTACTCCAAGGGCTCGCGGGAGTGGGCCGGCACGGCCATCTACACCTCCAAGGGCACGGTGACCCAGTTCTACACCGCGTCCGGCAGGGACAACGGCGGGATCAACAACACCGACTTCCTGCAGCGACTGGCGATGTCCAGCGGCAAGATCCACGCCGACAGCAAGGGTGTCTACTTCACCGGGTTCCGCAAGCACAAGATCATCGCGCAGGCCGATGGCAAGTACTACCAGACCCAGGAGCAGAGCAAGGGCGCGCCGATCATCTACGCGTTCCGCGATCCGTACGTCTTCCGCGACCCGAAGGACAAGAAGATCTATGCCCTGTTCGAGGGCAACACCGCGGGAGTGGCCGGCACCTACCAGTGCAAGGCACGCGACCTGGGCAAGTTGCCGCCCGGCCACACCGTGTCCAGCGACGCGAATCTCTACACCGGCAACATCGGCCTGATGCGGGCCACCAACGGCACCAAGATGTCGAAGTGGAAGCTGCTCCCGCCGCTGCTGTCGACCAACTGCGTCAATCAGCAGACCGAGCGTCCGCACATGGTGATCAAGAACGGCACCTACTACCTGTTCACCATCAGCCACCAGTTCACCTACGCCCCGGGGCTGTCCGGACCGGACGGCGTCTACGGCTTCGCCGGACCGTCGCTGCGATCGGACTACAAGCCGCTCAACGGCAGCGCTCTGGTTCTCGGCAACCCGCCCGACGCTCCGATCCAGAACTACAGCCACGAGGTGATGCCGAACCTGATCGTGCAGAGCTTCATCGACACGGTGCCCGGCGCGAACGGCCCGGTCTACGGTGGCACCCTGGCGCCGTCGCTGCAGCTGGCGATCAACGGGACGAACACCTACCTGACCCGGGTGCTGCCGTACGCCTACATCCCGTCGATGAAAGCGGTGAAGTAGATGCGGAGGCCAATTCGCCTGCTCGCGACCGGTGTCGTGACCATCGCGCTGGCGGCGACCGCCGCCAGCGCGGGGGCCGCGCCCTCCGCCGCTCCTCGCGGGCCCAAGCTGCAGAGCTCGGCCGAGGTCGCCGCGTCGAAGCAGACCTACGGCGTCACCGCGAGCCGGGCCGCGAAGCTGAAGTCGTACGCACCGACGGCGAACTTCACCGCGACGTGGAAGCGCTCGGACGCCCTCAAGGTGTCGATGGACAGCACCAACACGACGCCGATCATCCCGGAGAACTTTCCGGTGATCAGCAACAAGGTGTGGCAGTGGGACACCTGGCCGCTGACCGGGATGAACACCAAGCCGATCACCTACAAGGGCTGGCACGTGATCATGTCGCTGGTCGCCCCGCGCACGATCCCCTACGGTGACCGGCACTGGGTCGCGCGGATCGGCTACTACTACTCTCGTGACGGGCACAACTGGAAGTACGGCGGCCAGTTGATGGACGAGGCCCGCGGCATCGGTTGCATGGAGTGGGCCGGCACGGCGATCAAGACCGGCAAGAACACCGTGCGCCAGATCTATACGACGGTCGGCGCGAAGCGGGGTGGATCCACCTGCCGCACCACGCCGCCGTTCGACGTCAAGCAGCGGCTGGCGATCTCGAAGGGAAAGATCCACGCCGACAGCAAGGGCGTCTGGTTCACCGGCTTCACCTCGCACAAGATCATCGCGCAGCCGGACGGCAAGTTCTACCAGACCCAGGCGCAGGGCATCGCCCCCTACGACTACGCCTTCCGTGACCCCTTCATGTTCCGCAATCCCAAGGACAAGAAGGTGTACGCGGTGTTCGAGGGCAACACCGGCGGCGTCACGGGCAGCCACAGGTGCAGCTCGCGGGATCTGGGCAACCTGCCGCCCGGGCACACCGTCGATCCGGAGTCGACGAAGTTCACCGGCAACATCGGCCTGATGGTGGCCACGAACTCCGCGCTGACCAAGTGGAAGCTGCTTCCTCCACTGCTCTCGGCAAACTGCGTCAACCGGCAGACCGAGCGGCCTCACGTGGTGATCAAGAACGGCTTGTACTACCTGTTCACGATCAGCCACAAGTTCACCTACGCTCCGGGCGTGACCGGGCCGGACGGTGTCTACGGGTTCGTGGGCTCGTCGCTGCGCAGCGACTACCAGCCGATGAACGGTAGCGGGCTGGTGCTCGGCAACCCGCCGGAGGCGCCGGAGCAGAACTACAGTCACGAGGTGCTGCCGAACCTGATGGTGCAGAGCTTCATCGACCAGGTGCCGACGGCGAACGGGCCGCGCTTCGGGGGAACGCTCGCGCCGACCCTGCAGCTGGGGATCGACGGTGCGAACAGCTACCTGACGAGGATTCTGCCGTACGGCTACATCCCCGCGATGGCAGGGAACTGAGCCGGCCGGCTGAGCGCGACGTCCGCGTTCTCAGCTGAAAGGGGCG
>NZ_BAABAB010000051.1:37233-71842 GCF_039537205.1 Microlunatus ginsengisoli
CGGCGCCCCTGCTGCTTCTCCCGACCCCCTGCTGCTTCTCCTGACCTGGCCGAGCGCCGAGTCAGCGCCTCGAGCTCATCGGGCGTAGCGGCGTGACGGTCAGCGACTCGATGGTCGCACTCCCGCCGGACGACCACACCCCGATCCGGTCCGCCCCCGCCGGCGGAAACACCTGATCGGTGATCGTCCGAAGACCGCCCTGCGCGAAGACCTCGACCGACGCGCGGTCGACGTAAACCCGCAGCTTCAGCCGTCCGTCCGCGAGCACGACCGGGGCGTCGTCGATCGAGGCGAACGCGGGATGGAAGTCCACGTTGCCGGAGCCGGTCCGGTCGACATAGAGCCGACTCGTCCGAGCGTCGTAACCGATCACCGTCTTCTGCTGCCCGTTGCCGAGCACACTCAGCCCGAGCCGATCGGCCGTGCCCGGCTTGAAGGTGGCATCGATCTGCACCACATCCCCGCGGACCGGCAGCAGGCTCTCATCCGCGATCGTGGTCCGCCGCAGCTGCAGTGCCGGCTTCTTCCGCAGGTTTGCCATCTCCTGGACATCGGTCTGCACCAGCCGCAGCCCAGCAGACGTCTGCTCCAGCGACAGTTGCCGAGGCAGCGTCATGGAGCTGCGCCAGGTCGAGGTCGGTATCTCGGTTGCGTAGTCCCAGTTGTTCATCCAGCCGAGAGTGATGATCTTGCCGTTCGGGGCGTCGTTGAACCGGACGGATGCATAGTCGTCACGACCCCAGTCGAGCCAGTCGAAGCGCTCGATCCGGGGCGGCGCCGGCGCGTCGGCAGTCATGAACTGGTCCGCCAGCACGTGACCCCAACCCGAGCGATTGTTGTCGATGATCTTGATCGTCGCCTGCTTCCCGACGAGGTCGCGGACGTCCCAGCTGGTCCAGTCCAGTGTCTCGCCGTTGCCCCCGGTCGCGGTCCGGACGATCGTGCCGTCCACGACCAGGTTCACCGATGTCTCCAGGCTGTGCACCTTCGCCGGCTCGGCGCCCAGCACCGGGTGGTCGAAGGTCAGATGGCCCCAGCCGCCCGTCGCCTGATCGACGATGCGCAGCCTGGCCTGCCGGCCGCGCAGATCCCGCACGTCCCAGTCCTGCCAGTTCAGCACCCCGTCGTTCTTGCCGGTCGCGGTCCGCACCACGTCGTCACCGATCAGCAGCTCCGCCTGGAGGGTGCCGTCGGTGCGCCCGCCGCCTCCGATCAGGAAGCTCAGGTAGTCCTGGTCGAGGGTGAATGCCGGCGACGTCATCGTGCCGACATTGTCATCACCCTTCGGGCCGCCTTCGAACGTGTTCAGCCGCTTCCGGCCGATGTAGTTGTCTCCGCCTGCCGTCGACGGGTTCCGATCGGGCGTGAAGTCGCCGGTCAGGGCCCACCCTGCGGTCGTCAGGTCGGTTCCGTCGGGGAACTCGAATCCGTCGAACAGCAGTCGGCCGGGCGGCGGGTCGTTCGCCAGCTGTGAGCCGTCCACGTGCGGGTGGTTGCCGCCACCGACCAGGAAGTTCAGGTAGGGCTTGCCGATGGTGAAGCTCGGCGACTGCAGCGTGCCCAGCGGCCAGTCGCCGTCGTTGAACCCGTTCACCAGACCGGCACCGACGTACCCGCCGACGCTGTTCTGCCCGGGCAGCGTGCCGGTCGCGGGCGCCTGCCCCCACGGCCCGTTCTTGGCGTTGCCGGGCTCGTTGGCAACGGTCCAGTTCTCATACGAGCCGTCGTCGAAGCCGGCCAGGGTCTGCCCGGGCGGCAACGGATCCCCGGTCACGGTGGTGTCGGAGGTGAACCTCGTCCCGTCGAAGTCCCCGATGAAGTACTGCCCGCCGCTGCCGCCGGCCACACTTCCCGGACTGAGGTTGACGATCATCACCCACTTGGTCTGACCGGAACCCGTCACCTTGATCGGGAACAGGTCCGGGCACTCCCACACGCCGGCGGTCGCGTTCGCCGGACCGAAGTCGCTCAGCCGGGCCCAGTTCTTCAGGTCGGTGCTCTTGTAGATCAGCACCCGGTGCTCGGTCGCCTCCACCGCGACCATCACCCAGTACTTGCCGGCCGGCCCGTCGTAGGCGCACACTTTCGGGTCGCGGAAGTTCGCTGAGTTTCGGTTGAGCACCGGGTTTCCGCTGTACTTCCGCCAGGTCTTGCCCTGGTCCAGGCTGTAGGCAAGCGACTGCGCTTGCAGGCCGGCGTACTCGGGATGGGCCGCGGTGTAGGCGGAGGTGTAGATCGCCACCATCGGTGGGTTCGTTCTGGTGCCGAAGCCGCTGGTGTTGTTCACGTCGACGACCACCGACCCCGAGAAGATGTCCTCGATCGAGTTCCCCTCCGAGTCGAAGGTCTGCGGGATCGCCAGCGGCTGCTCGGTCCAGTTCACCAGGTCGGTCGACGTGGCGTGTCCCCAGCTCATGTTGCCCCACGTGGTGCCTTGCGGATTGTGCTGGAAGAACAGGTGGTACGTCCCCCGGTAGTAGACCAGCCCGTTCGGGTCGTTCATCCAGTTCTTGTCCGGGGTGAAGTGGTACGCCGGCCGATACTGCTCGAGCGGTCGAGGGGGTACGGCCGTCGACCTGTGGGTGCATCCGACCACCACGCCCAGACCGAGCAAGCCGATCAATCCGATCAAGACCGCAACCATCGGACGGCGCACGCGCATCGGGATCCTCACTTCGACGGGAGTCATTCGCGACACGCTGATAACGGTGTCAGATGAGTCATATCGCCTTTCATCTCGGGCGGTCAAGGGTTCTGATCGGCACTCGTCAAAATTGCCGCAGCGGCGCGGGCTTCGTCGCCGTCCCGGCCGACAGCGGACGGTGAGCGGGCGGCCGGGCGTCCATTATCCCCGTCGCCGAACGGCGTTTCCCGTCACCGAGCGGGCCGAGCTAGCCTCACCCCGCCGGAGCATCCACGGTGCGGTCGTGGGGAGTCGTCGCCGGAAAGCCGCTCGGATCGTGCGCGGCGAACACGAACAGGTCCGGGTGCCCGGCAACCAGCGCGCGGAGCTGGGCCTTGCTGTTCAGCCGCCTGGCCTTGTCGGTCGTCACGATCCGCTCGAACAGCCCGACGTGGAAGCCGACGGTAGGCGTCGGGTCGAGCTGGCGACGGTCGAAGACGGCGTCGCCGGCATCGAGGATCCAGCCGTCGCGCGCGTCGACCGCGATTCCGCAGTGACCGAGGGTGTGTCCGGGCAGCGGGACCATCAGGATCTGTTCGGGCAGCCCGTCGAGTCCCCGAACGGCATCGAAGCCGTGCCACCGCTCACCGTGCGCGCGGTAGGTGTGGAAGTCCGGTCCGTGCGCCCACATCGGCGGCCGATAGCGACTCCGCGCCTTGAGGCCCTTTCGGCGGAACGCGGCCTCGAGTTCGGTCGCGTGCACGTGCACGGCCGCCCAGGGGAAGTCCGACAGCCCGCCCACGTGGTCCAGATCGAGATGAGTCTGCACCACATGCCGAACGTCCGACGGGTGGAAGCCCAGGGACCGCACCTGGTGGAGCGCGGCCCGCGCCGGCTCCGCGGCGGGACGGGCGTACAGCTTCGCGAAGGAGAAGCCGAGCCTCGAGGAGAGGTCTTCGTAGTCGGCGGTCCCCAGACCGGTGTCGACCAGCACCAGACCGTCGGACGGGGTCTCGATCAGCAGCACGTGGCAGACCAGCGGCCGGCCGCCGATCGACATGGCCGTGATGTGCGCACAGTCGAGATGGTGCACCTTCAGCGCTGACATGGACCCGGCCTCCAAACGAGAAGGAACCTTCAGCCACGAGTCTGACTCGCGCCCGCGGCATCAGTCAACATCAAACGAAAAGGAATCTTCGTTACTCTTGATGCGTGCCGAAGCTGTCTGCCGCAACCAGGGACCGCCGCCGCAACCAGATCCTGGACGCCGCCCGGAGCTGCATCGACGAGCACGGCCTGGAGGCGGTGTCGATCGAGATGATCATCGCCCGGTCGGGCCTGTCCACAGGCACCGTCTATCGCTACTTCGACGGGAAGGACGCCGTGGTCGACGCGGCCGTGGTTGCCGGCACCCGCGAGCTGCTCGAGCGGATCCAGCCGATACTGGAACTCCCCGACCCACCGCCGCCCGGGGAGTTCCTGGCCCAGATCCTGCAGGCGATGGTCGCCCGTGCCGGCCCCGGACCCGTCGACCTGACCCGGATCGCCGTCCACGGCTGGAGCCATTCGCGATCCCGACCTGCGCTCGCCGCCGCGATCGAGGCCGAGCTGAACCAGGTCGGCGACCGGCTCACCTCGATCGTCCGGCACTGGCAGAGCAGCGGCGTGCTGGACGCCCGCGCCGATCCGAGCGCGGCGGCCGAGCTCCTCACCACGATCTTGCTCGGTTTCCTGGCCCGCAGAGCCCTGCTCGGCGCCTCCGACATCGACGCGCACGCCGCCGCGTTCGCCCTGGTGGCCCAGGCTCAGGTCGTCCAACCGACCTGAGCAGGCGGCCCTGCGGCCGCCCGGTTGCCGGGCGGCTCGCGGCGGCCGACTCAGCGGCGGCCCCGCTGGAGCGACCCGTCGGCGTTGAGCAGCAGCCGCGAGTAGTCAGGCCTGGCGAAGTCGAACATCGACGTGATCGGCGTCGCCCTGGCGTCGAAGGAGCCGTGGCCGATCGCTTGGGTATGCCAGTTCTGCTCGATGAACTTGATGATGGACGTCTGCTCCAGCTGCCGATGGTCGATGTGGTTGCGCTTGGCGTACGGCGAGATGACCAGCATCGGCAGCCGCGGTCCCGGACCGCACCGGTCCAGGTAGCCCCCGGCCATGCCCACGGTGGCGGCCGCCGCGGCGCAGTAGGTGTAGTCGTTGCCGGTGGGCGAGTTCGACCCGTTCAGCAGGGGCACCGACTGGTGGTCGTACCAGCCGTCGGAGTCGTCGTAGGCGATCACGATCGCCGTGCTCGACCACTGCGGCGAGCGCTGGATCAGATTGATCTCGTTCACCAGGAAGTGCTGCTCGCCGATCGGGTCGGAGTACCCGGCGTGGCCGTCTTGGTACTGCGCCGCCTTGAGGAAGCTGACGGCCGGCAGGTTCCCCGCCCGAGCCGCCGCCGCGAAGTCGGTCAGGTCGTATTGGTGGTTCGCCCGGTCGGTGTGCCCGATGGCCCCGACCGAGGTCGGCGGCAGGTGGTGCCGGTTGGCGGTCGACGCGTAGTACTGGAACGGCTCGTGGTGCGGGCTGTAGTCGACCACGCTCGCCCCGGCGAGGTTCGGATGCGCGGTCAGGCAGGCCGCCGGGGTCGAGCCGCTCGCCACCGTGGTCGGCCGGAAGCCGCCCTGGAACCAGCCCCAGCTGACGTTCCGCTCGTTGAGCCGATCGCCGATGTTCACCCCGTGCATCACCGCGAGGTTGTTGGTGGCGGTGTGGCTCTTGTTGGAGCAGTCGTCGAAGGCAGGGTCCGGGTCGGCGATCATCGTGCCGATGCCGTTCGGGTCCGGGTCGACCACCGCACTGGGGTCGATCGTCGGCTGCAGCGTGTCCGGAGTCACCGCCTGCACGCCGTGGGTGTTGCCGGAGACGAGGTTGACCGCACCCGGCGTCGACGGCCCGAAGATCGTGTCGTAGAAGTTGTCGGACAGGGCGAAGTGTTGAGCGTAGTTCCACATCGCCGTGACGGTGTTGCCGTCGAAATAGTCCATGGTCAGGCCCGGCGAGCCGTACAGGCCGGTGCAGGTGTCGACGCTGACGTTCTCGACGTACTTGTCGTTCCGGCCGCCGTTGGCCGCCTTCTGCTCGGGCAGGTAGTTGTGGTTCTGGTCGCAGGTGGACGCCTGTTCGTGCGACAGCCGCTGCGGCGTGTACAGATTCGGGTTGCGCCGGAGCAGGTGCGCGGTGACCAGGTTGTTGTTCCAGGGCGTGCGACGCGATGCCCGGAACCGGGTGCCGTCGGTGTTCGCCGCATACGGGTACGTCCCGAAGTAGTGGTCGTAGGAGATGTTCTCGTCGAAGATCACCACCAGGTGCTTGATCGGGGTCGCCGTCGAGCTGGGCGGCCCGCCCCGCGGCCCGACCTCGAGATCGGCCTGCGCCGCCGGCCCGGGTCCGAAGGCGCCGAGCACGGCGGCTGCCAGCATCCCGGCCGACGCCACACACACGTACTTGATCTTCCTGGAGAGCACGTTCCCGCCCCTTTCGGTGAGGACTCCCGGGCGTCGGGTGGCGCCTGGCACATCAGCTCAACAGTCCGCTCGCGTAGCTGTCCCGCTCGTCGGTCACGCCCGGCAGAGCGAGGAAGTAGCCGCCGCCGACGGGCGAGATGTAGTCGACCAGCGGCTCGCCGGCCAGCCGCTTCTGGACGGTGACGAACTGCCGGTCGAGATCTTGCTGGAAGCAGGTGAACAGCAACCCCATGTCGAGATTCCCGTTCACGTCGATGCCGCGGTCGTAGTTGTAGGCACGACGCAACAGCCGGGAGCCGTCGGTCGCGGAAGTCCGCGGGTTCGCCATCCGGATGTGACTGTCCAGCGGAGTCACCGCACCGGTCGGGTCGTCGGAGTAGTCGGGGAGGTCGGTCTCCACCGAGCCGCTGAGCGGAGCGCCGGTGTCCTTCCGGCGGCCCAGCATCCGCTCCTGCTCACCGATCCCCACCCGATCCCAGAACTCGACGAGCATCCGGATCGTCCGGACGACGAGATAGCTGCCCCCGACCGTCCACGCCGGCTCACCGCCGTCCGGCCGGATCCAGACCAGCCGGTCCATGCCTGCCGCGTCGGCCGGATCCGGATTCGCCGTTCCGTCCTTGAACCCCATCAGGTTTCGCGCCGCGCCGTCCGGTCTGGGTGCGGGCCGGAAGCCGTTGATCCGCCAGCGCGGCTGCATCAGCCCGCGCGTGCTCCGGGTCAGATCGCGGAGCGCGTTCAGCACGACGTCGTGGGAGTCGGCGCACAGTTGCAGCAGCAGGTCGCCGTGGCACTGGGCGGGATCGAGGTCGTCGTCGGCGAACGTGTCCATCGGGCGCAGCCGCCTGGGCTTCAGCGCGGTCAGCGCGTATCGGTGGTCGAACAGGCTCGCGCCGACGCCGACGGTGACGGTGAGGCGTCCGGCCGGCGGTTCCGGGCCGAGCAAGCCGGCGTCCATCGGCGGCGTCGCGATTCCCGGGTTCGTCGGAACGGCGCCGTCGGTCAGGGCCCGGGCCCGGTCGGTCAGCCGCTGCATCAAGACCCCGAGCTCCGCCTTGTCCCGGGCGGTGACGTCGAAGGACGCGAACGCCGCGGCCGGGCGCGCTTCCTCGACGATGCCGGCCTGGTGCTCACCGGTGAACGGCACCCGCTCGGGCCCCGAGCGTTCGGTCGGGTCAGCCGCCCAGGCCGCGGGCCCTGCGGCGACGGCGCCGGCCGCGGCAACCGTCCCGGCCAGGAACGCTCGTCGCCCGATGCTCGACCGCGACGCCGTCACGACGTCCGCCTCGGTTCGAGGATGCTGGCCACCGGCGCGAGCAGCTCGGTCAGCTCCGAGACGTCGGCGTCGATCTGCTCGCGCTGGGATCGGCTCAGGGCGGCGAGCGACGGCCAGGTCCCGTGACGTCGGATCGCCTCCAGATCTGCCATCGTCCGGGAGATCCGGTGGTCCACCAGCCGCGCGGCCGGGTAGCGAGGAGCGAGCAGCGGGCGGAGCAGGTCCAGCACGACCCGGGTGCCGTCGAGGTTCGCCCGAACGGTGGCCAGCGCGCTGCCGCTGCCGTAGTCCGAGCGGCCGCTCAGCTCGAACTGCAGCGCGTTCTCGGTGATTTCGTGCGCTCGGATCGACACGTCGAGAGGGTCGATCCGAGCGCTGGCGAAGGCCCGCGCCAGATCGCGGACGTCGCGCACCAGTCCGGCGGTGTACGGCCTGATCTCCGCCGCCGGCTGCCCGTGCCACAGGCCGTACTCGATCCGGTGGAATCCGGTGAACCGGCTGTCGCGGACGCCGTCCTGGAGCCCCGCCGCCCTGCCGTTGACCGCGTCGTCGACGTCACCGAACGCCCCGTAGGCTGCGCCGAGACGTTCGTAGGCCAGGTGTGCGGCCAGCCAGTCGTGCCGAGCCCGGGCGAGCCGACCGGTGCGTACGTCGCGGTCGAGCCGATCGACGAGGGTGACCAGATTCGGCAGCTGCTTGCGGACGTACGCCTCGTACGCCTTCGTGGCCGGGATCAGGTCCTGCATGCTCACCGGGCGGACGCCCGCCACCCCCGGCGCGCCGGCCACCGCCACCACCGCGCCGCGGACGACTGCCGCATCCTCCATCACGCACTCGAACCGATACCGTCCACCGCCCAGATCGACAGTCATCGGTGTGACGGTGCCGGGCCCGAGATCATCGACGCTCGCGACCACGCCGCCGGTGGCCGCATCGACCAGGTACACCTCACCGGGGCGAGTGTCGGTGTTTCGCAGCCGGAATCGCTGTCGACCCGCGCCGGTGGCCGTCCACCCCTGACCGCAGGCGCCGGTCGAGACGACGACGTTCGTCACCGGGCTCGACGACGCCCCGCCCGCAGGCACGGGACTGGGACCCGGGCTGCCGGCGCAACCGGCGAGCGCGAGCGCGATGATCAAGGAGAATGCGGCACGCCGTGCTCGCCTCTCCGCTGGCTGCACCGAACTGACGATAGTGCATCGTTAGTCGTTGTATAGATCTCGACCGGCACCATTTCTCGGCGACCGCACGAACCGATCTCGCTCCCGGCGGGCCGGGCCCCTAGCGCTGGGGCCGGGCCGCTAGGGCTGGGTCGGGTAGGACACGTAGGCGAAGCGCCGGGAGTCCGAGGCCCAGCTGTTGACGTTGATCGTGCCCTGCCCGCCGGGCAGCCGGATCCGCGCCCGGGGTGTCGTCCAGTCGTCGACGTCCACGACGACGAGGGCGACGTCGAGATCGGCCGGGTGACCTTCGGTCCCGGGCGGGAACTCCAGGTAGACCGCGGTGCGACCGTCGGGTGAGAGGTGCGGGAACCAGTCGACCGTGTGACTGGTGACGAGTCGTTGCACCTCGCCGCCGCCGTCGGGGAGGCGGGCGATCTGGGCGTGGCCGGGCGCGTCGGCCCAGCGTTCGGTGTTGAAATAGATCCAGCTGCCGTCGGGAGACCACTCCGGGCCGTCGATGTGGCCCGGACCGGTATCGAGGATCGAGTAGACGTCCGCACCGTCCGGCTGTGCTCGCGAGCCGGCGACGGCGAGCGCACCGGGCTGGTCGAACGAGGCCATCCGTACGTAGGCCAGCCGTTGCCCGTCGGGGGATACGCCGTGCAGGTAGTGCCAGACACCGTCGTCGCCGGTGACCCGCTCCACCGGACCACCGGCCAGGCCGGCCCGATAGATGTGCCCGTCCATCGCGGACAGATAGACGTGCACACCGTCGGGGTCGAGGACGTGGTCGTTGTTGATCGACGGCAGCGCGTCGTGGTCGATCCGTTCGGGCACCGCACCCTCGACGGCGTCGAGGGCCCACAGCACGCCGTCGCCGTTGACGAAGAGGGTGTCGGTCTGCAGAGACCAGTTCGGCGCTTCGAACAACACCTCGCGGCTTTCGTACACGACGACGTCGCTGCCGGCCGCGGTGTCGTAGACGTGGATCCGGGTGACCTGCCCCGGGGCCAGCGTGCGGAACAGTGCCATCTGTCGTGTCCTCTCGCTCGGGCCGGCTCGGCGGGTACCGGGGCGGCGCCGTCACCTCGAGCATGGCGCACGGTACGAGTCGATGGCCGACCGGTGCGGTATATTCCTAGGAATAATCATCCTGATAATGGAATTGAGCGGGATCGTGGAGTTCTTCGACGTCCTGGTGGGGTACGAGGTCGCGCTGTGGAGTGCGATCGACGGCGAGCTGACTCGGCACGGCGCGATCAGCCTGGGCCAGCTGCATGCGTTGCGGGTGGTGGATCGCTATGACGGCCTGGCGCGGGTGCAGGATCTGAGCGAGGCCATCGGCATCACGGTGGGCGCGGCGAGCAAGCTGGTGGACCGGCTCGAGCGCGACGGCCTCGCCGCCCGCGGCCCGAACCCGGCGAACCGGCGGTCCTCGTTGATCGCATTGACGCCCGCCGGCGAGCATGCGCTGGCGGCGGCGATCCAGGTGTTCGCACACGCGCTGTCCCGGGCCCTCGCGGACGAGGACGTGGAGGCCACCACCGCCACCCTGCGCCGGCTGCAGACACGCCTGGGTGAGCCCAGCCCGGGGGTCGCGGTGTGACCGCGCCTGCTCCCGACCACTCACCGCGGTCACCCGGCCGGCCTGGGTGCCCGCACCGGCCCGGCCCAGCACAGGAAGGAATCGACGATGAGAGCCGTCTTCTATGATCGCCAGGGACCGGCGGCCGAGGTCCTCCGGATCGGCGACCTCCCCGACCCGGTTCCCGGTCCGGGCGAGGTCCGGGTGCGGGTGCGCTACTCCGGGATCAGCCCGGGCGACACCAAGAAGCGCACGGGCTACTTCAACTCCACCATGGCCTACCCGCGGGTGATTCCGCACAGCGACGGTTCCGGCGTGATCGACCTGGTCGGCGCCGGGGTCGAGCCGAGCCGAGCCGGGCAGCGGGTGTGGGTCTACGGCGCGCAGTCCTACCGCCCCTTCGGGACGGCGGCCGAGTACACGGTCGTGCCGGCAGCCACCGCGGTGCCGCTTCCCGACGAGGTCGATGACGCGCTCGCTGCCTGCCTCGGCATACCCGGGATCACCGCGCACCGCGCCGTGTTCGCGGACGGTCCGGTGGCCGGCCTCACCGTGCTGGTGCACGGCGCACTCGGTGCGGTCGGTTCGATGGCGGCCCAGCTCGCCGGTTGGGGCGGGGCCACCGTGATCGTGACAGTCCGCCGTCGTGCCGACCTGGCCGAACTGGACGGGCGGATCGCCCGACGCGCGGTCAGCCTCGACGATCCCCGGGCCGACGAGCAGATCCGGCAGCACGCTCCGGACGGCGTCGACCGGATCATCGAGGTCGCCTTCTCCGACAACGTCGACCTCGACGCTCGGGTGGCCGCCAACGGCGCCGTGATCGCCGCCTATGCCAGCCGGGATCCACGGCCGCGGCTCGACTTCTGGCCCATGCTGTTCGACAACATCACCATCCGGCTGCTCGGCAGCGACGACTTCCCCACCGAGGCCAAGGAACGCGCCGCGACCGACCTCACCACTGCCGCTCGCGACGGCGGGCTGGCCGTCCCGATCGCGTCACCGTTACCCCTCGCTCGGGCGGCCGCCGCACACGACCAGGTCGACACCGACAACCGACGCCGGGTGCTGCTCGAGGTGGACCGCTGACCTCGGCCGGCCGTACGGAACGCAGCGCGGCCGGCCGGCGAAGCCGGGAACCCGACACCGGCCGCCGGGCGTGAACTCAGCTGCGTGCATAGGTGAGCAGGACGACGCCGCTGTGGAAGGGACGGGTGTCGGTCAAGGACAGTCCGGTCAGCGCAAGCCCCTCGGGACGAGGTTGCGCCCGCGGCTGGTCAGCACCGGGTACACGAAGAGCCGGACCTGGTCGACCAGGTCTGCGGCGAGCAGGGCGTGGACGACACTGATGCTGCCCGTGATGCCGATCTCGCCGGTGCCGGTGGCCTTCAGCGACCGGACCTCCTCGATCAGGGAGCCGGAGAGGATCGTCGTGTTCTCCCACTGCGGGTCGGTGAGCGTCGAGGAGACCACGTACTTGTGCACCCGGTTGAGGTGCTCGGTGCTCCCGGTCTCGTCGTCGGTCTGGAGCGGCCAATAGCCGCGGAAGTCCTCGAAGGTCTGACGGCCCAGCAGCAGGGCGGACTCCCCCGCCATCTGCTCGCGCATGACCTCGTTGAGATCGGCCGTGTCGGTCTGGTCGCCCGGGTCGAACCACGAGTCGAGGAACTCGATCACGCCGTTCGCGCTCATGTTCTCCGTGACGACGAGCTGGCGGCTAGAGGACATCCGACGTACTCCGATCCGGTTGGTGGTCCGATCCAGCTACGACCGTGCAGCCGGACGAAAGTCATCGCGGGTCAACAGGCCGGGGCCGAAGGACGACATCACCACCAGTAGGCAGGTTGGGGCGTGTAGGGCTCCTCGATCCGGTGGATCTCGTCGTCGGTGAGGGTCAGGTCGACGGCGGCGGCGGCGTCGGCCAGATGATGCGGTTTGGTGGCACCGACGATGGGTGCGGTCACCACGGGCTTGCTCAGGACCCAGGCCATCGCGACCTGGGCCATCCCGAGTCCGCGTTCGTCGGCGACCTGCTGGACCGCCTCGACCACCGGCCGGTCCACGTCCAGGTCGAAGCTCTTGGCGACCCGATCCACGCTGCCGCGTGCTGTGCTGGACCCCCAGGGCCGGGCGAGCCGTCCCTTGGCCAGCGGCGAGTACGGGACGCAGCCGACACCCAGATCGAGACACATCGGCAACATCTCGCGTTCTTCCTCGCGTTTGAGCGCGTTGTACTGGTTCTCCATGGCCACGAACCGGGTCCAGCCGCCCAGGTCGGCAGCATGCTGCAGCTTCGCGAACTGCCACGCCCACATCGACGACGCGCCGAGGTAGCGGACCTTGCCGGCCTTGACCACGTCGTGCAGGGCCTCCATGGTCTCCTCGACCGGGACGTCGTCGTCGAAGCGATGGATGTAGTAGAGGTCGACGTAGTCGGTTCCCAGCCGGCGCAGCGACGCATCGAGTTGTTCGAGGATCGCCTTCCGGGAGAGCCCGGAGCCGCCGGGGCCGTCGTGCATCTTGTTGTGCACCTTCGTGGCCAGCACGATGTCCTCACGGCGTGCGTACGTCCGCATCGCCCGCCCGACGAACTCCTCCGAGGTGCCCGCACCGTAGCCGTTGGCGGTGTCCCAGAACGTGATGCCCAGCTCGACGGCCTGCCGGAAGAACGGCGCCGACGCCTCTTCGTCCAGCGTCCACTGGTGGAACCCGGGATCGCCGTAACTCATGCATCCCAGGGCGATCCGGCTGACGCGGAGGCCGGTGCGGCCGAGTCGTACGTACTCCATGGTCGTCCTTTCGTCGGGGGGTGGTCCTGGCTGCCTGCCAGACCGGGGTCAGGCCAAGGGGTCGGTGCGGGGCTGGATCCGGAGGCTGCTGAGGGCGGCCAGCAGGAGCAGGGTGGTGGCGATGCCCAGACTCAGGCGCAGCCCGCCGACGACCTGGTCGGGGTCGGCGATCATGGCACCGAACACGGCGATCGCGACGGCCCCGCCGACCTGGCGGAACGTGTTGAACACCGCGCTGGCCGTTCCGGCCTGGCGGCCGGGCACTCCTTCGAGCACCACGCCGGTCACCGAGGGCATGGCCAGTGCGCCACCGGCACCGACCGGGATGAGGCACAAAGCCACCAGGATCGGGCTGCCGAGCGGTGCGGTGATCACCTGGGCCGCGAGGCCCACCGCCATCGAGGTCAGCCCGGCGACGACGGGGAGCCGGGCACCGAATCGGTTCGTGACCGGGCCGCTGGCCAGGTTGGCGGTGATGGCGAAGAACGCCGACGGCAGGAAGACCAGACCCGCGTGCAGGGGTGACAGCCCGAGCTGCTGCTGAAGGAAGAGACTGACCACGAACACATTGCCGTAGTTGCCGACCATGAAAGCGAACCCGACCGGCAGGGCGAGTCGAAATCCGCGTGCCCGGAACAGCTCGAGCGGCATCATCGGGTGCCGGACGCGGGCCTGGACGATGACGAAGCCGACCAGACCGGCCACGGCGACGGTCAGCGCCACGATGACCGGCACGGTGCCGAATCCTGCGTGGCCGCCCTCGATCAGCCCGTAGATCAGGGTGGACATGCCGATGACGGCAAGGATCTGTCCGGCCCAGTCGAACGGCGCCGGGCGGATCGGTGAGCGGGCCACGATGGTGAGCAGGACGAGCATGCCGGCGCAGACCGGAAGGTTGATGGTGAACACCCAGCGCCAGTCGAACGTGGTGAGGAAGCCGCCCAGCGGCTGGCCGACGAGTCCGGCCACCGCGCCGCCGACGGCCCACACGCCGAGAGCTCGCGCGCGGCGGGCCGGGTCGGGAAAGGCCTCGCGGACCAGCGACATGGACGCGGGCAGCATGATCGCCGCCCCGGCGCCCTGCGCGCAGCGGGCAGCGATCAGCAGCGCCGCGCTCGGTGCGAGCGCACACGCCGCGGAGGTCAGCCCGAAGACGACGACGCCGAGGGCCAGTGCCCGTTTGGCGCCGATCCGGTCGGACAGGTTGCCGGCGAACAGCAGCAGGGCGGCGAACAGCAGGGTGTAACCGTCGATGATCCACTGCTGTCCGACCGTGCCGCCACCCAGCTCGGCGCGGATCTGGGCCAGAGCGACATTCACGATGGAGATGTCCAGGGTGATCAAGAAGAACCCGAGCGAGGCGATTGCGACCGCGACCCGGGCATGCGGGCCGTTGGGCAGATAGGCGGCGCGGGCCGGCCGGTTCTCGGTGACGACTGACATCAATTCCCGTCTCTCTTCGCCACACCGCCTAAGCGGAGTGACTGCCTCCAGATACGCTCAGCGTAGCACCTAATCCGGAGGTTGTCTCTCCGGATCGGATAGGATGGGAGGCATGACCGAGACCGGCGCGCCGAAGAAGGCGCGAGCCATGCGACGTGACGCCGTACGGAACCGGGAACGGCTGCTGGTCGCCGCCCGTGAGCTGTTTGCCGAGCAAGGACTCGAGGTGACCCTGGACGACATCGCCCGGCACGCCGGGGTCGGCGTCGGCACCGCGTATCGACGGTTCGCGAACAAGGGCGAGCTGCTGGCTGCGATCTTCGCCGGGCAGACCGTCGAGCTGGCTGCCGCCGCCGATGCCGGCCTGGTCGACCCCGACCCCTGGCACGGGCTGGTCGGCTATCTGGAGACGGCGCTGGCTCTCCAGCTGCGCGACCGCGGGTTGGCGCAGATCGTCAGCGGCGATCGGATCAGCGTCGAGCAGTACGACTGGAACCGGGAGGTCATGGCCCCGAAGAATCGCGCCCTCGTTGCGCGGGCACGCGAGGCCGGCGTTCTGCGCGAGGACATCGAGGGCACGGACCTGACCTTCATCCAGGTCGGTCTGAACGCCATCATGACGCGTTCCCGCGACGCGCATCCCGACCTGTACCGCCGCTATCTGCGGCTGTTGCTCGACGGCCTGCGCGCAAGGCCGGGCAGTCCGACGCCGCTGCCGGTCGCGGCGCTGACCAGCGACCAGACCCACGCGGTCATGGGTCCCACCAGTCGGAGCACCGCGATCGGCTGATCACGCGTCCGGGGATCGCTCGAAGCTCCGCGAACGGATCCGAGGAGGACCGCCGCGCGGGTCGTGCGGTCAGCTGACGAGCTTGGTCAGCACGCCCTGGATGAAGTAGACGACGAACAGTCCGGCGACCACCCACATCAGCGGGTGCACCTGGCGCGCCTTGCCACGCACCGACTTCAGCACGACGTACATGATGAAGCCGGCGCCGATGCCGATGGTGATGGAGAAGGTGAACGGCATCAGGGCCATGGTCAGGAACGCGGGCAGACCCTCCTCGATGTCGTCCCACTCGACCTTGGTGACCTGGCTCATCATCAAGAAGCCGACGAAGACCAGTGCGGGCGTCGCGGCCTCGGACGGCACGATGTTGATCAGCGGCGCGAAGAACATGGCCAGCAAGAACCCGACGCCGGTGACGACCGAGGCGAGACCGGTGCGGGCCCCCTCACCGACGCCTGACGCCGATTCGATGTAGGAGGTGTTGGACGAGACCGAGCCGAAGCCACCGGCAGCGGCGGCGACCGAGTCGACGGCCAGGACGGCGCCCAGGTGCGGCGGGTGGCCGCGCTCGTCGAGCAGGTTGCCCTCCGCCCCGACCGCGACGACCGTGCCCATCGTGTCGAAGAAGTCCGCCAGCAGCAGGGAGAAGATCAGCAGCACCAGCGGCAGGAAGACGTGCAGGTCGAACCCACCCGAGAAGGCCGGCCCGAACGCCCCGAACACGCTGACGTTGCCGATCAGGCTCAGGTCCGGCACGGCGATGATCCCGTTGAACTCTGGCACGTTGAGCGCCCAGCCGGTCGGGTTCTGATCGCCGACCTTCGCGCCGACGTGGGCGATGGCCTCGATGATGACCGCGACCAGGGTGGTGGCCGCGATCGAGATCAGCATCGCGCCCTTGACCTTCTTCGCCCACAAGATCGCCACCAGGAAGAGCCCGATCACGAACACCAGCATCGGCCAGCCGATCAGCGAGCCGTTGATGCCGAGCTCGACCGGCGGCGTACCGGCCGGCTTGCGGACGATCCCGCCGTCGAACAGCCCGACGAATGCGATGAACAGGCCGATGCCGATCGAGATGCCGACCCGGAGCGAGCGAGGCACCGCCTTGAAGACCGCCGTCCGGAACCCGGTGAAGACCAGCAGCGTGATCAGCAGGCCCTCGATCACGATCAGTCCCATCGCCTGCGGCCAGGTCATCCTGGGCGCGATGCTGAAGGCGAGCAGGGCGTTCAGGCCCAGCCCGGTGGCGATGCCGATCGGGAAGCGGCCGATCACCCCCATCAGGATGGTCATCACGCCGGCGACCAGCGCGGTGGCCGCGGCGACCAGGGTGATCGCATGGTCGACGTTCGCCCCGATCACCGCCCCCGCCGCATCCTTGTACGGCGCCCCGCCGAGCAGGTTCCCCTGACCGTCCGGCGCGGTGCCGATGATCAGCGGGTTGAGGGCGATGATGTAGGCCATCGTGAAGAACGTGACGAGACCGCCGCGGACCTCCCGCGCGATCGTCGAGCCGCGGGCGGTGATGCCGAAGTAGGCGTCGATCGAGGAGATCTGCTGCTCGTGTGACGGCGTCGGCGCGGCCTTGGGCGACTTGGTGACCATGGGGCGATCCTAAGGATCTCCTCAGCCGGTTCGGGGCAGGTGGCTAATGTCTGTTACATGACCGACCCGGGCGAGGTCGCCGGCGAGCAGCCGGCGGATCCGGTCGCGCACGGCTTGCTGGTCCAGGCGCCGATCGCGCCGCTGGACGAGGACGGCATCGTGGTGACCACGGTCGGCACGATCGCCTTCGCGGTCGCGGCGGTGGTGCTGGTGCTGCTGTACGGCCGGCTGGCGGCGGCCGGAGACGAATGGTGGCTGGCCGTGGCGTTCGCCGGCGTCGTGCTGGGCCTGATCGGGCTGGTGTACTGCTGGCGCCGCCGCCGGGCTCGCTGAGCCGAACGAGCGGAGCCCGCGATGAGCGATCCGCGCCTCGTCGCCCGACGACTGCCGGACGGACCCGGCGTCTACCGATTCCGCGACCCGGACGGCCGGGTCCTGTACATCGGTCGGGCCGGCAATCTGCGACGCCGGGTGCAGTCCTACTGGGGACGGCTCGGCGACCGCCCGCGGCTGGTCGCGATGGTGCGCCGGATCGCCTCCGTCGAGGCGACGTGGTGCGACTCCGAGCACGAAGCGGCGTGGCTGGAGCGCAATCTGCTGCAACGCTCCCGCCCGCGGTGGAACCGGATCGAGGGGGGCAGCGAGGTCGTCGGCCTGATCCGGCTGGACCCGTCGCGCATCGCCGGACTGCGATTCGTTCACGAGGCCGACGGCCCCGGCCGCCACTTCGGTCCGTACCTGGGTGGTCTCCGGGTTCGCCAGGCCATCTCGGCCGTGCATCGGGTGCTGCCGCTGCCGTACGCTGTCGCGACCGGCGGCAGCTCCCGCGAGTTCGCCGTGCTGTTCGGCGTCGGGCCGGCCGATCGCGAGGCGTTGGTGGCCACGGCGGTTGCAGTGCTGGAACGGGAGCCGAGCGCGGTCTCGGCGACGCGATCCAAGCTCGTCCGCCGCCGGGACCGGGCCACGGCAGAGCTCCGGTTCGAGTTCGCGGCGAAGATCCAGGAGGAGATCGCGGCCCTGGACTGGATCACCGCGGAGCAGAAGGCGACCACCCTCGACCGCAGCGACGAGGAGGTGTGCGGCTGGGCCGACGGAGTGCTCGTGCGCTACGACGTACGGGCCGGCCGGATGTGTACCTGGACGCGTCGACTCGCGTCCGAGCGGTCGGCCCGCGATCGGGTGCTCGCCACGCCGGTGCGCTGGGAGGCGTTCGCCCGGCGCAACGCCGAGCTCGCCGCCCGGCTGCTGAACGGGGAGGGCTCCTAGTGGCGACCATCAGGGTCGGGTCGCGCGGCTGACGCGACGCCGGGGCTGGTCATGTCGCGGATCGACCGCGTGCGGCGGAAAGTGGCCTCGGAAAACGCTTGCCGATTCGCGTCGGGTCGATGGGCGACACGCGACTCAACCTGGCCGCGCAGCGCACGAGACGCCAAAATGGGCCCGTGGTCACCTCGAGCGGCACCGGGCACCGGGAGATGGAGGCCGTCCGCGCCGAGGTCGCGGCCTACGTCGCGGCCGGCGCGGACGAATCCGTCCAGCGGGTGATCACCGCCGTGCACCGGCTGTCCAGGCGGCTGAACCGCTGGTACGACGAACAGCTGTCCGGATATGGCCTCAGCTCCGGCGAGTGGGCCGTGCTGAGCGCGCTGGGCCGGATGAGTGACGGCCAGGCACTGACGCCGAGCCAGCTCGCCGCCGAGGGACACATCGCACCGTCGTCGATGACGCACCGGCTGGACCGAATGCTCGCGCGAGGCCTGATCACCCGCGAGGTCGACCCGACCAACCGGACGCGGATCCTGGTCCGTCCGACCGACGCCGGCTGGCAGCTGTTCGCCACCGCCATCCGCGAGGCCAACGTGGTCGAGTCGGGCCTGCTCGCCGACCTCGCGGACGATCAGGTCGACCGGCTGGCGGAGCTGCTAGAGGGAATGATCGACAACCTGGACTCGACCGAGCTGTAGCGCTCGGCCCCCTGGCATCGGCCGAACGGGGTCAGTCGAAGAGGGAGATCGGCTCGTCCCACTCGATCGTCTCCCAGACCGGCGCCGGCAGATCCTCTGCCTGGTTCTGCGGTCCGACCTTGGAGTGCGCGCCGCAACCGTGGTCGACGCTGACGACCCTGCCGTCGGAGGCGGCGTACACGTTCGCGCACACCCCGAACAGGTCGGCCAGGCCGCCCTGCAGCCGGACGAAGAACCCGCAGGTCTCGCAGACTCCGGGAGCGAGCTTGGTCATCTGGTTGTCCGGGCCGCCGTCGCCGGCTAGCCAGCGCTCGGCCGCCTCGTCCCGGCCGTACGGGCTGAGCACCCGCTCGCGGCCCAGTCCGAGCTCCGCGACCACGATCCGCGCAAGGGTGGCGTCAGCCGGCTCCAGGTCCGCCGCGGCGTCGCCGCCGGTGAATCCGGGCTCCAGCCGGGGGTCGTCGTCGGGTGTCGGCATCAGCAGTCCGGGCGTCACGTCGCCGGCCTGCACGCGCTCGGCCCACGGCACCCAGTCCGGGCTCAGCAACGAATCGGTGCCGGGCAGCAGCACGACCTCGTTCACGGTCGGTTGCTTCGCCCGGGACGCCCGGACCAGCGTGACCGACCAGCGCCAGCCGGCGTACCCGGGATGCTCGGCGGCGAAGGTATGGGTGACGACCCGCTCCGCGTCGGCGTACGTCCCCAGATGCGCGCCGACCGCCACGACGTCGGACGCGTCCTCCGCCGCCTCGCGGGCGAGCTCCACCGCGTCGGCGCAGATCTGGTCGAGCTTCGACGCTCGGGTCCTGGTGGTCGCCATGCGTCCTATCCTCGCAGCCGGTGGCCGGGCCGGCGCGCGCAGCGCCGACCGGCGGGAGTCGTCGTCAGAGCTCGAGCTCGTCGGCGACCGCGCGCAGCACGGTCGCGAGCTTCTGGCTAGTCCGCGAGTCCGGGTAGCGGCCTCGGCGGTAACCATTGCCGACCCCGTCCAGCATCTTGATCAGATCCTCGACGATGACGGTCATCTGCTCGGTCGGCTTGCGGTGCGCCTTGGACAGCGACGGCGGGGTCTCCAGCACCCGCACCGACAGCGCCTGCTCGCCCTTGCGGCCCTCGACCACACCGAACTCGACCTTCTGGCCGGACTTCAACGAGGTGACCCCGGCGGGCAGTGCGCTGGAACGCACATACACGTCCCCGCCCTCGTCCTTGGTCAGGAAGCCGAAGCCCTTTTCGGCGTCGTAGAACCGCACCTTGCCAACCGGCACTGCTACTACCCTCACTTGATCGTCGTCGCTGGCGCGACCATGTCCGACACGGTGCGGGCAGAGTCCCGCAGCCGCCCAAGCGTAGTCCCGCGCACAGCCGGCTCCAAGCCGATTCCGTCGACAAGCGCTCTCAGGCGGGCTCAGGGCTGCATCGGGGTCAGCCTGAGGTTGAGGATCGACGAGCTCAGCGCCTCGACCGGCTCGCGGGCCGAGCGCGGATTGGCGACGAGGGTGAGCTCGACGTCGGGCAGCACGGGGAGGTCGAACCGGCCGCTCAGGTTGGCCAGCCCGGGCGGCACCCTGCTCTGGGCCAGCACGCAGATCCCGAGGCCGGCCCGGGTCGCCGCCAGCACTCCGTTGATCTCGCGGGTGTTGCAGGTGATCCGCCAGGTCCGGCCCGCAGCCTGCAGGGCGGTGATCGCGGCGGAGCGACTGAAGCTCGGGGCGTGGTACGTGATCACCGGCACCGGTTGTCCCGGATCGATCTGGGTGCGTTCGAGCCCGACCCAGACCAGCCGATCGCGCCGCACCAGCCGGCCGCGGCCGGAGTCTGCGGGCTGGTTGACGAAGACCAGGTCCAGATAGTTCGCCTCGAGCCGGCGCAGCAGGATGCCGCTCTGGGTGACGGTCAGCTCGAGGTTGATCCGCGGATAGAGCTGCCGGAAGTCGCGCAGGATCGTCGGCAACTCGCTCAGGGCCAGCTCGTCGGCCGCCCCGAACCGCAGCCGGCCGCGCATGGCCGACCCGGTGAAGTACGCCACCGCCTCGTCGTGCGCCGCCAGGATGTCCCGGGCGAATCCCGCCATCGCCTCGCCGTTGTCGGTCAGCGTGACCGTCCGCGTGTCGCGATTGATCAGCTGCCGCCCGGCCGCCTCCTCCAGCCGCCGGATGTGCTGGGAGACGGTCGGCTGGCTGAGCCCCAGCTGCTCCGCTGCCCGGGTGAAGCTCAGCCCGGTCGCCACCGCCAGGTACGTCCTCAGCAGCACCGGGTCGAACGTGTCAGCCACCGGTCACTCCCTCTTTCTCCTGTCCGCCGCCTCGCCTGCGCACTCGGGCCAGCAGGAACCTTGCATACCTCGTACGACCTCGCGTGGGCTATTGCCTGTGCAGGCTCGCGCAACCTATGCGAACTTCACGGGGCCCTGCGGGCCGGAAACACGAACCGCAGCCGCACGTCGCCTGCAGGATCGCCGGCCACCTCGGACGCCGGCTTGCGGCACCCCTCGTGCGCCGACCCCGCACCCCGCCCCCGACCCGCACGTCGACCCCGCACCCTGCGCGTCGACTCCGCACCCCGCATGTCGACTCCGCACCCTGCACGCGGGCCGCGATGTGCATCTCCCGGGTGCGGAGTCGCCGGGTCGAGCCGGGCCGAGGTATAGGGGTCCACTTCCGGGGCGCGGAGTCGCGGGGTCGAGCCGGGCCGGACGCGGAGTCGCGGGATGAAACCCGACCGGGGAGCGGAGCCGCCTCGGTGGCGCCGGCCAGGGTGCCGAGGTATGTAGGCGCGAGGTCACATTCATTGGGAAACCCAATCGTACATATAGCGGTTATCCAGTGGAACTATTGAAACGGTTTACCTACGGTGGAGGGGACGGTCCGCGACGAGGCGGACCTTCGCACGTCCAGCCCGCCCGCCGCCCACTCCAGAAACGGTTTCCTCGTCTTGTCTGCGCGCCCGATCGAACGCGTCCCGTCCCACCTCACCCTCCTCACCAGCGATTCCGCCGAACCGGCCGAGCCGGCCAGGCCGATCGAGCCCGGCGGCCAGCTGATCCCGATCCGCCGCCGGCGCCGCGGCTGGCCGACGGCGCTCTCGGCCCTGTCGGTTCCGGCGTACCGGCTCTGGTTGTCCTCCCAGGTGATCGCGACCACCGGACTGTGGATGCAGCGGATCGCGCAGGACTGGCTGGTGCTCGAGCTGAGCGGCAGCGTGGCCGCCGTCGGCGTGGCCGTGGCATTACAGTTCCTGCCGGTGCTGCTGTTCGGGCTGCTCGGCGGCGTGATCGTGGACCGGTTCCCCAAGCGCACCTTGTTGATCATCACCCAGAGCGCCGCGGCGCTGCTCGCCGCGAGCCTCGGCCTGCTGGCGCTGTCCGGCGCCGCCCAGGTCTGGCACGTCTACCTGGTCGCGCTGCTGCTCGGCATGGTGACCGTGGTCGACAACCCGACCCGCCAGGTGTTCGTCGCCGAACTGGTCGGCGACCGGCACATCGGCAACGCGGTCAGCCTGAACTCCTCGGTCTTCCAGTTCGGAGCGCTCGTCGGCCCCGCGCTCACCGGCGTGCTGATCGCGGCCGTCGGGCAGGGCTGGTCGTTCCTGATCAACGCGGCGGCCTGCGTCCTGGTCGTGATCATGGTCGCGGTGATCAGGCCGACCCAGGTCCGCCGGCCTGCGGCACGAAACACCGACCGGCACGCCGCGCAGAAGGGTCAGCTCCGCGCCGGGCTGCGCTACATCCGGCATACCTCGGAGGTCGCCTGGGTGATCGTGCTGGTCGCCACCATCGGCATCCTGGGCCTCAATCTGCCGGTGATCCTGGCCTCGTTCGCCGACCACGAGTTCGGCACCGGCGTCGGCGGCTACAGCATCTACAACTCCGCGAACGCCGCGGGCGCCTTCCTCGGTGCGGTGTTGTCCGCGCGGCGATCCAGGATTCCGCGGATCCGGGTCCTGGTGCTGTTGCTGATCGCCTTCGGCACCGTGACCGCGGTCATCTCGCTGGCCCCGAACCAGTGGCTGTTCATGACCGGCCTGGTCGCCGCCGGCACGCTCACGCTGCTGTTCCTGACCGGCGCGAACTCGCTGGTCCAGACCTCGGTCCCGGCCGGACTGCGCGGGCGGGTGATGAGCGTCTACATCCTCGTGCTGCTCGGCGGGCAGGCCCTCGGCGGCCCGGTGATCGGCTGGCTGGCCGACCGGATCGGCGCCCGGCCCAGCATGGCGCTCTGCGGCGGCTTGATCGCGGTGCTGGTCGCGACGTACGCGGTCAAGATCGCCCGCCGATCTCATCTTGGACTGGCGATGGATCTCCATCATCAACACGGCCGGGCACCGATCCGGATCGTGCCGACCTGACGGTTTGGTTGCGCGGCTCCGCGGCCGGGATCGCCTTCCAGCGCAGGGCTCCGGTCAGCACCAGCACAGCAACCGCAAGCGCCATCACCAGCCAGCCGGGCCAGCCGAGCAGCCCGTCCCACAGCGCGGCCGGCGGGCGGGCGGCCGGGGTGAGCAGCAGGGCCGCGGCGGCGGCGGTGTTGATCGACCCGTGCGCCAACGCGGTCGGCCAGATGGCGGTGCCGCGGGTCCGCAGCCACTCCAGCAGGGCGGCCACCAGGGTGGTGAACACGACCATGCAGAGCAGTCCGACCACCGGCGGCATGCCGTAGTAGTTGTAACCGAGCAGGATCACGGGCGCGTGCCACAGGCCCCAGATCACGCCGGTGATCAGGATCAGCAGCCAGCGCGGCAGCACCGACAACTCGTCGCGCAGGAAGCCACGCCAGCCGATCTCCTCGCCCACCGCGAACACCGCGGCGATCCAGACCGAGGTCAGCAGGCTCTGCGCGATCACGATCGGCACCAGGGTCGACATCGGGATCGGCACCGGCCGGCCACCGAGCAACGTCCGCACCGACGACCAGGTCCCCCAGTCCAGTAGGAACCGGCCGAAGACGTACGCGATGCCGACCGCGAGGGCCGCCAGCAGCGGCGGGCCGAACCAGGCGACGAGCATGGTCCACCACCAGCGGCGGAACGGCCCGGGCCGCAGCCCGAGCTCGTCGACCACCTTCCGCCCGTCCGGCCACAGCCGGACGGTGACGAAGGCGGCGACGGCGGGCGCCAGCATCATCGCGCTGATCAGCACCTTCGCGGACGGCTCGCGCAGCCCGTCGCCGAGCCACAGCGGGAGCTCGATCAGCCAGGCGCCCAGGTACGCGATCAGGACGAACGTCACCAGCCGACGTGGGCGGATCGTGCGCCCGCGCTCGGAGGGGATGGAACTCACGACTCAAGACTGACCCAAGCCGGTCCTACCGGACCTTAACTACGATGAAGAAATGGCCACGTGGGAGGACGGTCCGGAGTACGCGCCGATCGAGCGCCCGGACGAGTTCGCCGTGCCGGAAGCACCGCCGCTGAGCATCGCGGAGCCGTACGTTCAGCCGGCGGCCGACGCGCCCGTTGACCGTCCCTTCTTCGGTGACCCGCAGGCCCCGGTCCGGCCGTTGGCCGCCCTGGTGCCGCTGCCGGAGGATCCGCGCGACCCCACCATCCCGTACGAGGTGGTCGCAGGCGCGATGACCACCGGGGACTCCGCCTGGGGCTCGGTCCACTCCAGCCCACCGACCAGTCCGATCACGACCACGGGCTCGCCTTGGTTGAACGAGAGCGTGCCGGTCGGTGGATCGACGCCGTGGGGCATGCCGTTCGGGACGCCACCCTCCCCGGGCGCGCAGCCGTTCGGTCCGCCGGCAGGCGGCGCGGCACCTGCCCCGGGCACGCCGCAGTGGTTCGGCCCGGCGCCGTACGTGCCCCCGCCCGCGCCGGTGCCGGTGACGGCCAAGGACGTACTGACCGCCGTGACCCCCGCCCTGTTGATCGTGCTCGCCCTCGGTGCACTGATCCATCCGGTCGCGCCGATGACCCTGCTCATCGCCTGGGGGCTGTCGACACGCTGCACCGTCGCGAAGCCGCAGATCAGGACCGCATTCGTGATCGCGGTCGCCACGGTCGCCGTGCTGGGGCTGGTCATCGGCTTCGCCGGCGCCCTCGACTTCGCCGACTGGTGGAACGGGCTGTCCTGGGTCGCGATGGTCGCCGCGTGGTGCGTGATCGCCGCCGTGCTCGCGCTGGCGACGCGGGCGCTGCGTTCCGGGCAGCGGCCGTGGCAACCGCCCGGCGGGCCGAGACCCGGTGGACCGGGCGGTTGGGCCTGATCGCGGTGTCCCCCCGCACGCTGACCGAGTACCTGCGCGCGCTCGACCGCGAGCGGCTGGCGCGGGTGCTGGAGCTGCGGCCCGACCTGTGCTTCCCGCGGCCCGGCGACCTGGTCGAGCTGGCCACCCGCGCCACCACCAGTACGTCGGTAGGCCGTGCCCTCGAGTCGCTGAACGCCTACCAGCGGGTGGTCACCGAAGCCATCGCCGCGCTGCCCACGCCGACGTCGGTCGCCGACGTCGGTGCACTGCTCGGGGGTGCACCGACCGAGGTTGCCGACGCGGTCGCGGCCCTGCGCGAACGAGCGCTGCTGTGGGGTCCGGACGACTCGCTGAACCTGGTCCGGGCGGTCCGGGAGGCGTTCGAGCCGTATCCGGGCGGCCTCGCCCCACCGTCGTTCCGCGCACTCACCGACGGGCAGATCGCCGACCGGATCGCGGCCTGCGACGACAGCGTCCGCCCGGTCCTGGACCGGCTGGCGTGGTCCCCGACCGGCGCGGTCCGCAACGCCACCCGGCAGGTGCAGCCCGAGCACGCCCGGAGCCCGATCGAGCAGCTGCTGGCCCAGGGGCTGATCCGCCCGCTCGACGCCGACACCGTGATCCTGCCCCGGGAGGTCGCGCTGTACGTCCGCGGCGGCCGGTTCAGCCCGGATCCGGTACCGGCGAGCGCCCCGGCGGTCTCCGGCACCGACCGGACCGCGAGCCTGGTCGACCGGGCGGCGGCCGGCGCCGCGTTCGCGCTGTTGCACGACCTCGAGCTGACCGTGCACGCGTTGGAGAAGGCGCCGCACCGGTTGTTGCGTGCCGGGGGTCTGGGCACCCGCGACATCGCCGCCCTCGGCCGGGCCTTGGACAGCACCGCGGCGCACGCCGGCTTCGTGCTGGAGTGTGCATCCGCTGCCGGCCTGGTGGCGCCGGGCAGCAACCTGTGCCTGCTGCCGACGGCGGCGTTCGACCGCTGGCTGACCCATGATGCGGCCGTCCGCTGGCGGATCGTCGCCGACGCCTGGATGCGGGTCGACCGGTTGCCGTCGCGCGCGTCCGAACCGGGCGCGCACGTGCTCGGGCCGGAGGCCGACGCCCGGGGCGCGGCGGACGTCCGCGCGGACGTGCTGCGGATCGCCGCCACCGCCGGCACCGCACGGGTGCTCGATCTCGAGCAGCTGACCAGCTCGCTGGCCTGGCACCGGCCGCGGGTCATCCGCGGACACGGGCCGGAGGCAGCCACCCTGGTGGACTGGGTCTGGCGGGAGGCGACCTGGCTCGGCGTGGTCAGTCTGGGTTGCCTGTCGTCGTTCGGACCGGCGCTGCTGGACCCGGCCGCACCCGAGGTCACCACCCCGCTGCCGCCCGAACTCGCCGACCTGTTTCCCGCCCCGGTGGAGCAGATCATCATCCAGACCGACCTGACCGCGGTCGCGCCGGGACCGTTGCCGCACCGGATCTCGCGCGATCTGCGGCTGCTCGCCGACCAGGAGTCGCGCGGTGGAGCCGGCGTGTTCCGGTTCAGCCCGGCGTCGTTGCGGCGCGGGTTCGACACCGGCTGGTCGGCCGCCGAGATCCACGCCTGGCTCGAGCAGCACTCCCAGACCGGCGTCCCGCAGCCGCTGCGCTATCTCGTCGACGACGTCGCGCGCCAGTTCGGCAGCATCCGGCTCGGGGGCGCGGCGAGCTATCTGCGCAGCGACGACCCCGCCCAGACCGCGGCTCTGCTGGCCCACCCGGAGGCCGCGTACCTGGGTCTGCGCGAGATCGCCCCCGGTGTGCTGGTCTCCAACGCGGACACCTACGAGGTGGTCTCGGTCCTCCGCGCCGCCGGGCTGAACCCGGCGGTCGAGGACGAGACCGGACGTACGCTCAGCGCGCCTCCGCAGCTCCGGGCGCCCGCGCCCCTGGTCGAGCAGCGGCCTCGACCGCCCCGACCCGGCGAGGTCGCCGACGCGCTGGTGCGGCGGTCGCCGGATGGCGGTGGACCGGCGCGGACCGGCCCCTCGACGGACCGGATCGTGGCCGATCTGCGCCGCGCCCTGGACGTCCAGGCGTCGGTCGACCTCACCTATACCGACGCCGACGGCTTCCCGACCCGGATCGAGTTCACCCCGGTCAGCGTCCAGGACGGGGTGGTCAGCGGCGTCGGCACCCGGAACCGGAAGGTGCTCGGCTTCCCGCTGGGCCGGATCGTCCGGGTCGACGCCCCGGATCCGGACGGCCCGGACGGGCTGGATCACGTGTCGCACCCGGCCGGGGCCGGCTGACCCCGACGGCTGCGACCCCAGGATGCGGACCGAAGGATCTGGTCCGATCTCGTCGCCGACACGAAATAATCCCGGTGACACGGCACTAGAATGAGTCGGTGCGGCCCGCCACGATCCGAAGACTCCTCGTCTTCGGCGTCTGCGCGCTCGGCGTCGGGGCGCTCTATCTGGTGCCGGACGTCTCTGGCACGCCGGGTCAGCGGGCCGGCAGCCGGCTGGCAGACCCGGTGCCGGAGCCGGCCGGACGGCCGGTCGCCTACGACGGCCGGACGACCATCAACAGGCCCGGCACGTCGAGCGGCCAGCGCGCACCCGTCACCGGGGGCGGCACGGAACTGTCGAGCGAGCAGCCGCAGCGTGCCGGAGCCGACCGGCGCACGAGCACGACGCCTCGGCGCGACTCGGTCGGAGCCTCCGCGGACCGGAGCAGGGGGGACGGGCCGGACGAGGAGCCGCCCTCGGTCGTCTCCGAGCTGAGCTTCCCCACCGTCACCACCGACCGGCTGACCGTCCGCTGGCCGGCAGCCGCCGACAACGTCGGAGTGACGGAATACCGGGTGTGGCTGAACGGTTATCACGTGGCCGACACGACGACGCTCCAGGTGGCGATCCCTTGGTTCAAGGACGGGTCGCGCGAGCAGGTCGTGCAGGTCCGTGCCGTCGACGCCGCCGGCAACCAGAGCATCCAGGCACCGGCCCAGCTGGTGGTCCGGCCGGATCCAGGCCCGGATCCGGCCCCGGCCAGCCGGGCACCCGCGACCTCCGCACCGCCGGCGAGCGGGTCGCCGTCACCCGCCCCGACGGCCGGGGCGCCGGATGACTCCGCGGAGCCCGCCACACCCGGCGCCGGCCACACAGACGGGATCGAATGAGCTCAACGCCCGGACCACTGGTGGTCCAGTCCGATCGCACCCTGCTGCTCGAGGTGGACCATCCGCTGGCCCCCGAGTGCCGGATGGCGATCGCGCCGTTCGCCGAGCTGGAGCGGGCCCCGGAGCACATCCACACCTACCGGCTCACCTCGCTCGGGCTGTGGAACGCACGCGCCGCCGGCCACGACGCCGAGCAGGTGGTGGATGCGCTGCTGACCTACAGCCGCTACCCGGTGCCGACCTCGCTGCTGGTGGACGTGACCGACACGATGGGCCGCTACGGCCGGCTGCGGATCGAGAAGCACCCCGCGCACGGGCTGGTGCTGGTCAGCACCGACCGCCCGGTGCTGGCCGAGGTGCTGCGCAGCGCGAAGGTCAAGGGGCTGATCGGCGCCCGGGTGGACGAGGACACCGTCGCGGTCCATCCGAGCGAGCGCGGGCACCTGAAGCAGGTGCTGCTCAAGCTGGGTTGGCCGGCCGAGGACCTGGCCGGGTACGTCGACGGCGAGGCACACGAGATCGCCCTGGACCAGGCCGGCTGGCAGCTGCGGCCGTACCAACAGCTGGCCGCCGAGTCGTTCTGGCACGGCGGTTCGGGAGTCGTCGTTCTGCCTTGTGGTGCAGGGAAGACGATCGTCGGTGCCACTGCCATGGGACTGGCGAAGGCGACGACGCTGATCTTGGTCACCAACACGGTATCGGCCCGCCAGTGGCGCGACGAGCTGCTCCGGCGGACCACGCTGTCCGCGGAGGAGATCGGGGAATACAGCGGGGCCAAGAAGGAGATCCGGCCGGTCACCATCGCCACCTATCAGGTGATCACCACCAAGCGCGGTGGCGTGCACCCGCACCTGGAGCTGTTCGGGGCGCGGGACTGGGGGCTGGTGATCTACGACGAGGTGCACCTGCTGCCCGCGCCGGTGTTCCGGATGACCGCCGACCTGCAGGCGCGACGCCGGCTCGGGCTGACCGCGACGCTGGTCCGTGAGGACGGCCGGGAGGGTGACGTGTTCTCCCTGATCGGGCCGAAGCGCTACGACGCGCCGTGGAAGGACATCGAGGCGCAGGGCTACATCGCGCCGGCGGACTGCATCGAGGTCCGGGTGAGCCTGACCGAGGACGAGCGGATGACGTACGCGATGGCCGAGCCGGACGTGAAATACCGGCTGGCGTCCACCGCGGAGTCCAAGACCCGGGTCATCGTCGACCTGGTGCGCAAGCACGCGGGCGTGCCGACCCTGGTGATCGGGCAGTACGTCGACCAGCTCGACGAGCTCGCCGAGCGGCTGGAGGCGCCGCTGATCAAGGGTGAGACGACGGTCCGGCAGCGGGAGAAGCTGTACGAGGCGTTCCGCTCCGGCGAGATCGATCTGCTGGTGGTCAGCAAGGTGGCGAACTTCTCGGTCGACCTGCCGAGCGCCCAGGTCGCGATCCAGGTATCCGGCGCATTCGGCTCCCGCCAGGAGGAGGCGCAGCGGCTCGGCCGGTTGCTCCGGCCGAAGTCGGACGGGAAGACCGCCCGCTTCTATGCGATTGTCTCCCGCGACACCGTGGACGCCGAGTTCGCCGCCCACCGGCAGCGCTTCCTCGCCGAGCAGGGCTACGCGTACACCATCATGGACGCCGACGACGCCCTCGCCGCCGACTGATCTCGCCGTACCGCCACGGACCCGCCGGGTCGGCACCGCACTCCGCACCCCGCCCAACCGCCTGCCCCGCACCCCGCACCCCGCAAGGCCACTCCGCGCCCTGCGCCCAGGGTGCGGAGTCGATCTCAGCGGTGCGGAGTGACCTGAGCGAAGCAAGGAGCTCCGAGACCCTCGCCGCTGCTAGATCGACACCGAGCGGTCGCAGGCCTCGATCACGGCCGGGTCGTCGCTGGCGAGCAGCACCGCCGCGCCGTCGGCGGCCAGGTCGCGGAGCAGGTCGAGCACCCGGGTCCGGTTCGCCGGATCGAGATCGGTGGTCACCTGGTCGGCCAGCAGCACCCGTGGCCGCGCCGCCAGGGTCCGCGCGATCGCGACCCGCTGCTGCTGGCCGCCGGACAGCTCCTCGACCAGGTGGTCGGCGCTGTCGGCCAACCCGACGAGCTCCAACGCGCGGCGCGCCCGTGCCGGCGGGTCGCTGTCGGCGACATCGCCGCCGGGCCGGCCGAGCAGGGGCAGCAAGACGTTCTCGTACGCCGTCAGCAGCATCGCCAGCGCACCGCTCTGCGGCATGAGCACGACCCCGCGGTCGGCGGCACCGATCCGGTCGTCGATCGGCACCCCGTCGATCGTGACGATGCCCGACTCCGGTCGGACCAGCCCGGCCACGACCCCGAGCAGGTCGGAGCTGTCCCAGCCCACGATCGCGACCAGCTCTCCGGACGCGACGGCGAGATCGAGCGACGCGGCACCGGCCAGCACCACGCCGGCGAGCCGCAGCCGCGGGGCTTCGACGCCGGTCACGGGATCGCCTGTTCGCTCGCGTCCGAACCGCCCGCGTCGGGCGTGCCCGGCCTGACCGGATCGAGCCGGAAGCCGCGTCCGGATCGCTCGACCCGGAGCAACGTGCCCGGCGGGTGGTCGGCGAGCACGTCTGCCGGCAGCCCGACCGAGCCGTCGGCGGTGACCACGCTGTATTCCTCGCCACGCCGGCCCTCCGCGCCGATCCGGCCGTCGCGGATGGTGACCGTCCGCGGGATCGCGGCGGCCACGGCCGGATCGTGGGTGACCAGCAAGATGGTGCAGCCCCAGCGCCGGTTCACCTCCGACAGCGCCGCCAGCACCACATCCCGCGCCTGCGCCGGCAGCCGGCTGGTCGGCTCGTCCGCGAGCAGCAGCCGGGGGCGGTGGGCCAGCCCGCAGGCCAGCGCGAGCAGCTGCAGGCCGGCGGGGTCCAGCGTGTCAGCCCGGACCTCCGGCGCGGCGCGGAGGCCGACCAGGTCCGCCAGCTCGGCGGCGTCGGGCAGCGCGGCCGGCGACCGACCGGCGGCCAGGGCACCCCGCTGGGCGAGCCTGATGTTCTCCGCGACGCTCAGGTAGCCGACGACATTGCGGTCCGCTCCCTGCAGCACCATGCCGATCCGGCTGGCGCGGAGCTCGTCTCGCTCCGTGTCGTCCAGCGTGACGATGTTGGTCCCGTCCAGCAGCAGCCGGCCAGCGCTCGGCCGGAGCAGCGCCGCGCAGGCCGAGAGCAGGGTCGACTTCCCGGCACCGGACGGCCCGAGCAGCCCGACGTACTCGCCCGGGCGGATCGTCAGGCTGATCCCCGACAGCGCAGCGACGTCGTGGCCCTCGGTATGGAAGACATGGACGAGCTCGTGGGTGACCACGCCGATCCCGACGGCCGCGCTCATCGCCGGCTCCTCAGCCGGTCCGCGGACGAGCCGGCGACGGCGCGAACCGCACAGAACGTCGCAGTACCGACCAGCACCACCAGGCAGCCGAGCGCGGACAGCGCCAGCGCCACCGGCCGCGGATCGAGGTCGGGATGGATGGCCGGCGAGCGGTCGGGCAGCACCGGCAGCGCGTCCGCGACCAGCAGGCAGCCGAGCACGCCGATCGCCGTCCCGGCGACGGCGGCGACCACCACCGGCCAGACGTACGTCCGCAGCACCGACCGGCGCAGCACCCGATCGCCGACCCCAGCCAGCCGGAGGGCGGCCAGGTCGCGGCCCAGCACGCCCTGCTGACCGGCTGCGGTGAGCGCGATCGCGAGCCCGCCGAAAACCAGGGCCAGGACCGCGAAAGCCGGCGCGACGACGCCGGTCAGCGCCGCCGCCGTCAGCCGCTGGGCGGTCAGCGCCGACTGGACTCGATCGACCCCGATCACCGGCAACCCGCGGTCGGCGAGCGCTGCCGAGATCGCGGGCACCCGGTCGCCGGCGGCGGCCGACAGCCAGACCTGCACCAACGTCTCCGGCGTGGCAGTGGCATAGCCGTTGCGACGGGCCGACTCCAGGTCGCCGACCACGACCCCGGCCAGCGCCCGCGGTATCGCGTCCCGGGCCCGGGCCGCGGACTCCACGCGGACCGCCGTCCCGTCCGGCGCCGCGATGGTCGGATCCACCCCGAGCCGTACGTACTCGGCCGCCAGCACCGGCAGCACGGTCGGCGCCCACGCCTGCTGAAGGGCGACCGTCCCACCGCCCGAGTCGATCGCGAGGACCAGACCGGCGGCGCTCGGTCGCGCCACCACCTCGGCGCCCGGACCGACGCCCGGCGGCTGGACCCAGTCGCCGGCCGAACCGAGGTCGAGCCGGTGACCGCCCGCCGACATCGCGGTCAGCGGCAGCTCGCCCCGAACCGGACCGTCCGGCGCGACCGTGAGCTGCAGCAGCCGGCATCCGGCGGCGCAGTCGATGTCGCGCCGCAGCGTCTGCTGCCCCGCGGCGGCCAGCGACACCGAGCCGAGAGCCAGGGTCCGGCGGCCGCCGCGCGCGTCGAGGTAGCCGATGCCGAGCTCCGCCCGGCGCCCGACCCGGGTCGGGTCGTCCGGATCGGTCTCGCCGAGCTTGCCGTGAGCGCCGATCGTCATCGTCACGTTCTCGCCCACGAGGTCGACCGGGCGGGTGCTGGGCGCCGCGATGGCCTGCCACACCGACCGGTCGGCGGCCTGCTCGGCACCGTACGCCAAGGCGCCGAAGGCGGCCGGCTCGACGTACATCCCGCGGGTGGCGCCGGCGTCGGCGCGGCGGGTGAGGACCACCGCGGTCATCGTCGCGCGATCGGTGGCGTGGGCCGGATCCAGCTGGTCGAGCGCGGCGACCAGCGCGGACGGATCGCCGTCGACGGTCAGCACCGCCGCGGCGCCGGTCCGCACCTCGGCCTCGTGCCGGCGTACGGCCGTGCCGATCGCCTGCACCTGGACGGCGAACACCGCGAACGCGGACGCCAGGCAGACCGTGACGATGGTCAGCCGCTGGCCGCGCAGACGAGACAGCAGGATCGCGGTCAGCAGGGCGCCGGGGGCGCGTCCGGTTCGCAGCCGGCGTGCGCGGACTCGATCGGCCAGCCGCCGGGCGATCCGGCCGAGCACGATCCCGACGGCGATGGCCAGCAGGGACGGGACGAGCAGGCCGAGCAGGCTGGACGTACCCGACTGGAGGGCGACCATCAGGCCGCTCGCGGCTGCCGCGAGCACCGCCACGTCGACGATCAACTCGCGTCGTCCGGATTCGGCCGCGGCGGGCGGGCTGGTCCGCAACAGCTCGACCACCGGCTGACGGACCATCGCCCGCGTTGCCGGGACGATGGCGGCGACCATCAGCAACAGCGCCGCACCCGCGGCGATCGGCACCATCGGCACCAGCCGCAGACCGTGTTGGCCCGGGAGGCCAGTGGCGGTGGAGAAGAGCGCGACCAGCGCCGGTACCCAGCCGAGCAGCCAACCCAGTGCGACGGCCAGCGCCCAGCGTCCGACGACCTGCCGCCCGGCCCGGCGGCCGGACTGGCCGCGCAGCCGGGCCAGTCCGAGCTCGCCGCGCTGGGAGGTGATCGCGACCGAGGCCAGCAGGACGAGCACCACCACGATCAGCGCCGCCAGCTGAACCAGGGTCAGGGCGAGGCCGGTCACCGTCCGTGCCCGCTCCGCAGCGATGTGCGCCAGGCTGACCGGAATGGCGGTCGTCAGCACGATCTCCTCGCGCGGCGCGGTCGCGGCCAGGGTGGTGGTCGCCGCCTCGATCTCGGGCAACGTGGCGACGTCGGCCACCGCGCGGTCCAGCCGCAGGTCGAGCGTGTGTTGTGCTCCCGGTACGTCGTCGCCGACGTTCCCGACGGTGATCAACGGGTTGGACCGGGGCTCGTCGTTGACGAAGCCGGACGACCCGACCGGCGGGTTTCCGAACCAGTAGCCCTCGCCCTCCGCCTTGGGCCGGTAGATCCCGACCACGGTCACGGGCACCGGCTTGCTGATGCTGGACTGCAGACCCACCCGCTGCCCGACCCGGATCTCGTAACGCTCGGCATCGGCCGCCGACACGGCGACCTGGTCGGTACCGGTCGGACACCGGCCGGCGGTGAACAGCAGATGGGCGCAGATGTCGGCGCGCCAGGTCAGCGCCCCGCCGATGCCCAGCGGATACCGCGGTGTCACCCAGCTGACCGCGGCCACCTGCCCGGCGACGGGCGGCTCGAACAGCGCGTCCCAGCCTGCGGGGAGCGCGGCGGTCAGGTCCGCCTCGGGCGATCCACGCAGCATCCAGGCGCTGCCCGGGCCGTTTGCGGCGAAGGTCGCGTCGACCACGGTCTCCTGAACCTGCCGCTGATAGCCCGCCGCGAAGACCACCGTTCCGCTGACCAGAGCGCCGATCAGGACGATCAGCAGGGTCTGGCCGCGGCGCTCCCAGAGTGCCCGACCGGCCAGCCGCAGCGCGCCCAGCCGGTCCGTAGCCATCTCGCCAACCATAGACGGAAGCCCGCCGCGCCCCGCCGACCCGTGATCTCTCGCCCGCTCCCCTCTTGGCCCCCTCCGGATCCCAGCCCCGCTTTCCCTCCCGATCCAGCCACGCGCGCCCCGGTTTCAGCCCAGCGCACCC
>NZ_BAABAB010000051.1:71855-115488 GCF_039537205.1 Microlunatus ginsengisoli
GATTCCCGCCGGGGCGGGAATCTGCGGGCCCGGACGGCCGATTCCGCCCCGAGTTTCCAGCCGCGGCCGGAGTTTGCCTAGCCGCAGTCGGCTTCCGTCCGGCGGGCCCGCGACGACACATCCCCGCCACGCGTACCGTCTCGCGACAGCACCTCGCGCCCAGCCGGACTTTCCAGCCACGGCCGGCGTATCGGGCCGCGACACACGATCTCCGCCCCGAATTTCCAGCCGCGGCCGGAGTTTGCCTTGCCGCCAGCAAGCGACGCGCAGACGTACGCGCTGTCAAGCCCGCAAAACTGCCCTGTGGATAACTCCTGGAACGAGGCGAAATGGGCCCAAGATGCGGTTCATGACAGCCCCACTGAGCGGGTCCTTCGACCCCAACCGTCCCTTTCGCCGGCGCGACGGCCTCGCCGCCGGCATCACTCCCGACGAGCTGACCGGACCGCGGTTCCAGCGGCTCTTCCACGGCCTGTACGTCAGCGCCGAGGTCCCCGCCGACACCTGGCAACGCGCGAGGGCCGCCCTGGCGGTCTGCCCGAGCGGTTCGTACGTCAGCCACGAGACTGCGGCGATCTTGCGCGGCGGCTGCGTGCCGGGCGGGCGCGAGGTCCATGTCAGCGTGCCGGACGGTGGTTACCGGCCGCAACGGCGCGGGATCGTGGCTCACCGAGCGCCCGCAGGCGTCGAACCGGTACGTCATCGGCGGCTTCCGATGTCGACGGCGACCCGGTCGTTCCTCGAGGTCGCGAGCGGGTGTCGCGACCTCGTCGAGCTCGTCGTCCTGGGTGACTCCCTGGTCCGCGCCGGCGCGACGACACCGGACGCCCTGGTCGTCGCAGCCGCCCGACACCGCGGGCCCGGCGCGCGGATCGCCCGAGCCGCCGCGCGCTGCGTCCGCCTTGGCGTCGACTCACCGACCGAGAGCCGGTTGCGGATGCTGATCGTGCTCGCCCGGCTCCCCGAGCCCGTGGTCAACCATGTGCTCCGCGACGCCGCCGGCGAATGGATCTACCGGCTCGACCTCAGCTATCCAGCTCTCCGCCTGATCATCGAGTACGACGGCCGCCAGCACCGTGACGTGCGGGCTCAATGGGTGCAGGATCTCCGCCGCCGCGAGGCGCTGGAGCGGGATGGCTGGCGGATCGTGGTGCTGACCGCCGACGACCTGTACGGCGATCCGATCGGCACGCTCGGCCGGATCCGTCAGGCGCTGACCGATCGTGGCGTCCGCTCGAGCTCGCGCCTCCCCCTGGACTGGCAGCGCGCGTTCACAGCTCCGGCCACCCGCGCCGCGTGACAGACCGGTGCCGCCTCCCGCGACCCCAGCCCACGACCCCCAGCCCACGACCCCCAGCCCACGACCCCAGCCCAGACCCCAGGCCACGACCGCAGCCCACGACCCCGACACAGATTCCGGCCGTGGCGGGATTTTCGGGCCGGGCAGCGACCGAAACGCCCCGATTTTCCCGCCGCGGCCGGAAAATGCGTTCGACGACGGCCGGAGAGTGACGGCGGGCCGCTCGAGCACGAGGAGTCGCGCGATCACAGCGCGCCAGCACGGCGCGCGAGCACGAGGAGCCGCGCGAGCACGGCGCGCGAGGGCAGGGGCCGGGTCAGTGGGTGTCGAGGACGGTCGACTCTTCCTGGACGCCCAGGTTCACCGGCCAGCGGCCGGGCTCGCCGGCCAGCGACCACAGCTCGACCAGCTCGTGCGGCCAGATCCAGTCGTCGGTGTGGCGCAGGTCGTCGTGCGACCACCACCGGTGCGACAAGATCGTGAACTGCTCGTCGGCGGTGTGGGCGGACGTGTCGACGGCGAACTGGTCGAGGAAGGCCACATAGAACGCCTCGTCCTGCTCGATCACCTGGTCGGAGTAGCCGTGCACGACGTGCCGGTTCGCGATCGGCCCGATCAGCCGGTCCGGGGCGAGCACACAGCCCGTCTCCTCGGCGACCTCCCGGACCGCCGCAGCTCGCTCCGACTCGCCGGGGTCGATCCCGCCGCCGGGGGTGACCCACCAGCGGCTGCCCTCGACGCCCGGGTCGCTGTCCTCGAACAGCAGCGTCCGGCCGGCCTTCGGATCGATCAGGATCACGCGCACCGTCGAGCGGTTCTTGCGCGGGCGATCGGCGGGATCGTCGACGGGGACGTACGTGCGCTCCAGCTCTGGATCTGACACCCGATCACCATACGAGCGCCGCCGTCGCGGCCTGCGACCACCCAGCCTCAGCCGTGGTCGGCATCCCGCTTGGCATGGACGACCGCCAGCGGCCGGGCCGTCTCCTGCATCACCGAGCGGCTGACCGAGCCGAGCAGGGCACGCGCGATGCCCCCGCGGCCGCGCGAGCCGAGCACCGTGATCAGCGCGTTCCGGCCCGCCTCCACCAGCGCGTCGGCCGGCTTCCCCTCGACCACGTGGATCTCCACCCGGGGTGCGCCATCGCCGGTCAGCCCCGCCCGTTCCAGCGAGCGCTCGACGGTCCGCCGCGCCATCGCCTTCTCCGACGCGTCGTACTGCGCGATCAGCTCCGGCTCGATCGGCTTGGAGAACCGGCCCACGTGATAGGCGATCACGGCCTTGAGCGGTGAGTCGCAGAGCCGGCACTCCTCGATCGCGAGTCGCAGCGCGGCCTCGGAGTGGTCCGAGCCGTCGACGCCGACCACCACCGGGTCACCCGCGCAGGCGACCGGGTTCCACTCCGGCGGGATGACGTACACCGGGCAGGCGGCCTTGACCGCCACCCGCACGCTGACCGAACCGAGCAGCTTGCCCGAGATCGCGCCCAGACCACGGGTGCCGACCACCAGCCCGAGCGCGCTCCGCGACTCGTCCAGCAACACCGCAGCCGGCGGGCCCTCCCGCAGCGTGGTCTCGACCGCGATGTCCGGATCGAGCCGGTGCACGACCTCGGCGGCGGCGCCGAGCAGCCCCTTCGAGTACGCGGCCAGCTCGTCCACGTCCGGCCGGGTCATCACCATTCCGTACGCGTCGGAAACGACCGGGATCAACAGCGCATAGACGAGCTTCACCGAGCAGCCGCGCCGCCGCGCCTGGTCGACCGCCCAGCGCAGCGCGACCGCACTCTCGTCCGAGCCGTCGATCCCGACGACCAGGTGATCGGTCATCGCAGTCCCTCCTGATCCTCCGCTGACCCCATCCTGCCGGAAAAACCCGGTGGTGCGGAGGTGCGGGCGGCGGTACGGTGTCCTGCCGCGTTTCGCGGATCCACCCGAACCCACCTCGGAGGATCACCGGTGCCCGCACCCAGCCAGGAGACCGACCCGACCATCGACCACGAACGTACGCACCTGCGCGAGTCCCGCGACGCGCTCCGCCGGATGCGTGAGCACACCGCCGGCCTGACCGCGATCGGCGGCGACCACGTTTCTACCGAGCACCTCAAGCAGGTGCTCTTCCGCCGGATGAAGGCGCTCGAGGACGACCCGACCGTGCCGCTGTTCTTCGGCCGGCTCGACTACGACACCGCCCTCGGTGCCGACGCCGACGAGATCCTCTACATCGGCCGCCGGCACGTCACCGGCGAGGCGGGCGGCGAGCCGCTGGTGATCGACTGGCGGGCCGGGATGTCACTGCCGTTCTACCGAGCGAGCCCTACCGACCCGATGCGGGTCCGGTTGCGCCGGCGGTTCGGGTTCTCGCACGGAAGGCTGACGGCGTACGAGGACGAGGACCTGGCCCGGGGCGAGCCGGCAGGCGCCTCGGAGATCTTGGAGTCCGAGATCGAACGGCCGCGAACTGGTCCGATGCGCGACATCGTCGCCACCATCCAGCCCGAGCAGGACGTGATCGTCCGGGCCGACCTCGGCCGATCACTCTGCATCCAGGGTGCGCCGGGCACCGGCAAGACCGCGGTCGGTCTGCACCGCGCCGCTTACCTGCTATACGCGTACCGTGATCAACTCGCCCGGTCGGGTGTGCTGGTGGTCGGGCCGAACGACAGCTTCCTGTCCTACATCGCCGACGTGCTGCCGGCGCTCGGCGAGATCGACGCGACCCAGGCGACCGTCGAATCCCTGGTGAGCAAGGCGACCGGGGCGAGCGTACGCGGTCTCGACACCGTGCCGGCCGCGTTGATCAAGGGCGACCCGCGGATGGCCCACGTGATCAAGAACGCGGTCTGGGGCCACTTGAGCATCCCGAGCGAGTCGCTGGTCGTGCCGCGCGGGTCGTACCAGTGGCGGGTCGCGGCCTATCTGGTCGAGGAGATGATCACCGAGCTCCGCGCCCGCGGGGTGCGGTACGAGGCCGGCCGGGCCATGCTGCCGCAACGGCTGGCCCATCAGGTGCTGCTGCGGATGGAGGCGTCCGGCGACTCGCCGGACGACCGGGTGCAGAACGCGGTAGCCCGGAGCAAGCCGGTGCGGACGTACGCGGAGGCCTGCTGGCCGACCCTCGACGCGGCGAAGTTGATCTTGCGCCTGCTGACCGACGCGGAGTTCCTGGCCGCTGCCGCCGACGGGATCCTCGAACCCGCGGAGCAGGCCACGATCTTGATGCCGAAGCCGGCCCGCAGTGTCGGCACCGCTCGCTGGACCCTGGCCGACGTGATCTTGATCGACGAGGCAACCGACGTCCTGTCGCGGACCCACAGCCTGGGCCACGTGATCGTGGACGAGGCCCAAGACCTCTCCCCGATGCAGCTCCGCGCGGTCGGCCGCCGCGCCAGCACGGGCTCGGTCACCGTGCTCGGCGACCTCGCCCAGGCGACCACGCCGTGGGCCACCCGCTCCTGGCAGGAGTCGCTGTCCCACCTCGGCCAGCCCACGGCGGCGATCGAGGAGCTGGTGGCCGGCTTCCGGGTGCCCGGTGCGGTGATCGACTTCGCGGCCCGGCTACTGCCGCACATCGCACCGGCGCTGACCCCGCCGCACTCGGTCCGCCGGCACCGCGGCGAGCTGGACCTGCGAACCCGCGGCGCCGAGACCGTGATCGCCGCGGTATCGGAGGCGATGCAGAACGAGGGCACGATCGGGGTGATCGTCGCCGACGCGGCGGTGCCGTCGGTGCGCAAGCAGCTGGAGCGGGCCGGCATCCGCTACGACCTGCTCGGCGAGGACGCGCAGATCTTCGACGCCCGGGTGGACCTGGTCCCCGCCACGCTGGCGAAGGGCCTGGAGTTCGACCACGTGGTGCTGCTGGAGCCGACCGAGATCGTCGCCGGCGAGCCGGACGAGACCACCGGCCTGCGCCGGCTCTATGTCTGCCTGACCCGGGCCGTCACCTCGCTGATCGTGGTGCACGGCGAGCCGCTCCCGGCCGCCCTGGCCGCCTGACCCTTCCTCGCCACCCCCCGCCCCCGCCAGATCTTCGGATCCGCCGGCACGGTTCGGATCCCGTGCAACGGATCCAATACGCTCCAGGGGATCCGGACCGCAGCAGGGGATCCGACGTCACCAGGCGGTTCAGGCCAGCGTGAGGCTGGCCTCGTCCGGCCCCGCCTCCAGGCGTACGTCGGCGCCGAGCGGGACGGCGATGTTCCGGGCCGCGTGGCCGATCGCCGCCCCGGTCAGGATCGGCACCCCGAACCCGCCCAGCCGGTCGAGTACGAGTGTGTCGTCGGGCAGTCCCAGGTCGCCGACCACCACGCCGGCGAGCCGGTCCAGCCAGCCGGACCGGATCAGCTGGGTGAGCATCCGGTCGACCCGGTACGCCGGTTCGTTCACCTCCTCCAGCACCAGGACCACGGGGACCTCGGGGGCCGGCTCGGTGCCCACGCCGGAGGCGAGCAGGCTGAGGTTGCCGCCGACGAGCATGCCGGCCGCTCGGCCGTGGACCAGCGGGCGGCCGGTCAGCAGGAGCTGTCTGGTGACGGGGCGGCCGAGCAGCAGGTTGCGCAACGCCGCGGCATTGGCCCGATCGGTGAGCTGCTGGTCACTGGCCAGGCCGGGGCCGTGAATGGTGACCGCGCCGAGCTCACGGCCGACCCGCGCGTGCAGCGCGGTGACGTCGGAGAAGCCGATCAGGTGCTTCGGGCCGGCCGCGCCCAGCACGCCGACGTCCAGCCGGTCGATGATCCGCTGGGCGCCGTACCCGCCTCGGGCCGCCCAGACCGCGCGCACTGCCGGATCGCACCATGCCTGGGTCAGGTCGTCCGCACGGTCCTCGTCGGCGGCGGCGAGGTAGGGCAGCCGGCCGTGCCCGTCGAACGCGTGCGGGGCGATCCGGACCCGCAGGCCCCAGGACTCGACCATGGTGACGCCCCGCGCCAGCCGGCCCGGGTCGACCGGCCCGCTCGGCGCGACCACGGCGACCAGGTCCCTGGCCTGCAGCGGCGCCGGCCACACTCGACCCACCTCAGCTCCTCTCCCCCACCCACTCCGGCGCCCTCACAGCCCTCCCACCCTCCCGGCCACCTCTGGGGAAACTGTGCAGCTGTTGCAGCGACACGCCGGTCGACCCTGCAACATCTGCACAGTTTCCGCGGTGGGACCGGGTGATTCGGGGGCGACCGGAGTCAGCTGCGCGGACCGGCGACCGGCAGCCGCACCTGGAAACGTGTGTCGCCCGGCTTGGACACGACCCGCAGGTCGCCACCGTGGCGCTGGGTGATCACCCGGTAGCAGATGTCCAGGCCCAGCCCGGTGCCCTCACCGACCGGCTTGGTGGTGAAGAACGGCTCGAAGATCTTGCCGGTCAGCTCGGGCGGGATGCCGACGCCGGTGTCCCCGATCTCGACCAGCACGCAGTCCCCGTCGAGCGCGGTCCTGATGCTGAGCGTGCCGCCGTCCGGCATCGCCTGCAAGGCGTTGTCGATCAGGTTGGTCCACACCTGGTTGAGCTCGGCCGGATGCGCCGGGATCAGCGGCAGGTCCTTGGCGAAGTCCTTCACCACGGTGATCCCCGGCCCGATCTTGATCTTGTGCCCGAGCATGATCAGGGTGCTGTGGATGCCTTCCTTGACGTTGATGTCCTGGAGCTCGGCGCGGTCGACCTGGGAATACGTCTTGGCCGCGCCCACCAGGGTCGAGATGCGGATGGTGGAGTCCTCGATCTCACCCATCAGCTGCTCGGTCTCCAGCGCGTACGCCACCCAGTGGATGCCGTCCGCGATCAGGTCCCGCGGCACGCGGGCCGAGACCTCGTCCAGCCAGTCCGGGTCGACCCCACCGGCCACCAGCGCGGGCGCGAGATCCCAGCTGTTCGGCACGTCGTGATCGTCCAGCCACTCCCCGATCGCGTCCTCGGCGTCGGCCACCTCCAGCGGCGACATCTCCTCGACCTTCGCCATCCGCTCCAGCGCCGCCTCCTGCACCTCGAACAGCACCATCAGCGACTCGCCGCTGACCTTGCCCGAGGCCAGGTGCGCGAGCTTGCCCCTCATCCGGCTGACCCGCTCACGCAGCGCCGCGGTGGCCCGGACGGCGGCCGCGGCCGGATTGTTCAGCTCGTGGGTGAGCCCGGCGGACAGCCGGCCGAGGGAAAGCAGCCGTTCCCGCTGACCGACGGCCGCCTGGCTGGATCGCATCCCGATCATCAGACCCTCCAGCAGGTGGGTCGCCATCGGGAACCAGGTCCGGATCTTCGGCCCGAACTCGTCGGACGCGATCACCCAGAACCGGCAGTCGGTGACAGCCATCACCGTGTTGGCGTAGAGCGGGTTGTCGCCGGGCATGAACGCCTGCGTCGCGCCCGAATAGACCCCGACCTGATCGGTCCGGTTGATCTCGACGTTCGTGCTCTCCACCCGGCGCTGCATCGAGATCGTGCCCTCCAGCAGCACGAAGAAGCACGTCGCCGGGTCCCCCTCGCTGAACACGGGTCCGCCGCGCCTGCGCTCCTCGACCCGCCCCTGCTCGCTCAGCCAATCGAGCTGGTCGGGGTCCAACGACTCGAACAAGAACAGCTCCCGGAGCTCGTCCGGGCTCAGCCGACGGACCTCGCTCGTGATCGGCTCACTCATGATCGACAGACTCCTCACTCCGCCAGATAGCGGTGCACCAACGTCACGGCCAGGGCGCCCTCGCCGACCGCGGAGGCCACCCGTTTGACCGACTGCGAGCGGACGTCCCCCGCCACGAAGACGCCGGGAATGCTCGCCTCCAGCAGATACGGATCGCGGTCCAGGTCCCAACCGGGCGGTCGTTCCCCGTCGACGACCAGGTCCGGACCGGTCCGGACGAAACCGGCCTGGTCGCGGAGCAGCTCGGCCGGCAGCCAGTCGGTCAGCGGCGCAGCTCCGATGAACACGAACAGATGCCCGGCGTCGACGACCTCCACCGAGTCGTCTCGGGTGTCGATCAACGTCACGCACTGCAGATGATCGAGTCCCTCGCACTTCTCCACCCGGGTATTGGTGCGGACCACGATGTTGTCGATGGCTTCGATCTGCTCGATCAGGTACGCCGACATCGACCGTTCCAACGAGTCACCCCGGACGGCCATCGTGACCTTCGCGGCGTGCGCGGAGAAGAACACCGCGGCCTGGCCGGCCGAGTTCGCTCCGCCGACGATGATCACGTGGTCGCCGGCGCAGGCGGCCGCCTGGGTGGACGCCGAGCCGTAGTAGACGCCGCGGCCGACCAGCTCGTCCGCACCGGACGCTGCGAGCTGGCGATAGCTCACCCCGCTGGCCAGCACCACGGCATGGCTGAGCACGCTGCTGTCGTCGTCGAACACGATCCGGCGGGCCGGGCCCTTGATCTCGAGACCGACCGCACTCCTGGCCATGATCAGCTCCGCCCCGAACCGGAGGGCCTGCCGGCGGGCCCGATCGGTCAGCTGGCCTCCCGAGACCCCGTCGGGAAAGCCGAGGTAGTTCTCGATCCGCGAGCTCTGCCCGGCCTGACCACCGGCTGCCGCTCGCTCGACGATCAGCGTCTTCAGACCCTCCGAGGCCGCGTACACCGCAGCGCCGAGGCCCGCCGGGCCACCGCCGACGATCACCACGTCGTAGAACTCCTCCGCCGCCGCGGTGGTCAGGCCGACCGCGTCGGCGACCTGGGACAGCGACGGCTGCACCAGCGGCGCGCCGCCGGACGTGACCACCACCGGAATCTGTTCGGCCTCCACGCCGACCGCGGCCAGCAGCCGCTGGCCCTCGGGCTCGTCCACGTTGTACCAGCGGTACGGCACCAGGTTGCGAGCCAGGAAGTCGCGCACCTCGTACGAGGCCACCGACCACGGGTGGCCGAGGATCTTGATCTTGTGCTCGGGCGTCCGGCCCTCCCGCTGCCAGGCGGCGAGCAGGTCGTCGACCACCGGATAGAGCTTCTCCTCCGGCGGCTCCCACGGCTTCAGCAGGTAGTGGTCGACATCGACCACGTTGATCGCGGCGATGGCGGCGTCGGTGTCGGCGTACGCGGTCAGCAGCGCACGCCGGGCGTGCGGCACCAGGTCCATCGCGCGCTCGAGGAAGTCGATGCCGTTCATCCCCGGCATCCGATAGTCGGCCAGGATTGCCGCGACGTGCTCGCCGCGGAGCACCACCTCACGAATGGCCGCCAGCGCGTCCGACCCGGAGTCCGCCCGCAGGATCCGATACTCGTTGCCATAGCGGCGGCGCAGATCGCGCGCCACCGCACGAGAGACCGACTGGTCGTCGTCGACGGTCAGCAGCACCGGACGCCCCTGCCGCGGCTCGGCCTCGCGGGCCCGCGGCTGGGCTGACTCGGTCACGAGCGAACCCCTGCGTCGCAGATCACTGCCGAGCGCGGAGCGCGACCATGAAACGCCGTCACGCACCGACCTCGTCGAGATAGCACCATCGCCAGCGCTCACCCGGCTCTGCGGAGGTGATCACCGGGTGGTCGGTGGCGTGGAAGTGGGCGGTTGCGTGCCGGGCCGGCGAGGAGTCGCAGCAGGCGACGTGGTTGCAGGTCAGGCAGCGGCGCAGGTGCACCCACTGGCCGCCGTTCTCGATGCAGTCGAGACAGATCGGTTCGAAGCCGTCCGGCACCTGCGTCAGCGGCGATGCCTCGAGATGGTCACAGGTAGCCACGTCGGTGGCCTCCTTTCAGATGCGCAGGCCCCATCTTGCTCCGGGGCGCAAGCAGGGCTCGCTTCGGCCACCTTCCACCGGCCGCGGGCCCGAACCGAGCCTGCGCTCAGCCCTCGCCATGTGAGCGCCTCGGTCCCAGCCGAAATTCCAGCCGCGGCCGGAAACTTGGGCCCGCAGCGCCCGAATCGACCCGTGAAATCCACCCGCGGCGGGATTTTCGCGGCCGCAGGTGTGGGAAAGCGACGCACAAGCCGCCCGTGGCGGGATTTTGCGGCGGCAGGTGCGGGAAAGCGACGCACAAGCCGCCCGTGGCCGGAGTCTGGCGCGCCGGTTGCGGGAACGGCGACGCAGGCAGCCGCTCAGGTGCGGGCTCAGCCCGGGGAGCCGGGTGCCCCCGTTGTCCCCGAGGCCCGCGGCGCGGCGGGGCTCAGCCGGGACACCTTCCGGCGGCGCAGTCCGGAGGCGTGCAGCAGGGCGACGATCTCGCGGGAGCTGACCGGCAGCGCGCCCGCCCTGACCGCGGACTCATAGCGCTCGGCGATCACGTCGTAATGGTCCCGTTCGAACGCGCGCGGCGGGATGCCGAGCCCGGCGGCGAAGACATGTAGTTCGTCGTACGAGACGTTGCTGATCAGGTGCGACCAGAGCCGGCCGTGACCCGGCCAGGTCGGCGGGTCGATGTAGACCGCCATCTCAGCCGCTCCGGACGGCCCGCGCGACGGCGTCGTCGAGCAGCTTGCGCCAGCTGCGGACCAGCTCGGGATCGACGTACGCCTTCCACGACCCGAGCGGTCGGGCCGAGGATCCGATGTGGAACGACCGCACGCCCGCGCGCACCAGCCACGGCACGTGCTCCGGCAGCAGCCCGCCACCGGCCAGCACCACCCGTCTGGCGAACTCGTCGGTGCGCGCCCGCGCGACCAGGTCGTCCAACCCGTCGCCGACGCCGCGGGCCGAGCCGGCGGTCAGCACCTGGTCCAGGCCGGGCAGCGTCCGCAGCGTGCGCCAGTTCCGGTCGGCCTCCAGGCACGAGTCGATCGCCCGGTGGAAGGTCCAGCCGAAGTCCGGCGCATCGCCGACGATCTCGTGCACGACGCCTGTGTCGACGTCGGTGTGCCCGTTCAGGAAGCCCAGCACCACACCGTCCGCGCCGGTCGCCCGGTAGTCCGCCAGCAGCCCGCGCAGCCGGGTCACCTCGCCGCCGTCGGTGCCGAAGCCGTCGCGCAGCCGCAGCATCACCCGGATCGGGAGACTCGTGGCGCGCCGGACCTCACCGACCAGCGCCGGCTCCGGCGCCAGACCGCCGTGCTGCATCGTGCCGACCAGCTCGATCCGGTCGGCGCCGCCCGCCTCGGCTCGTTCGGCATCGGCGGCGTGCAGGGCAATGACCTCGAGCAGGCCCCGCGGCGACGCGTCCACGCGGACCTCCTCCCAGCCGACCCGGCTCAGACTTCCGCCGGCTCCGACGGCTCGGGCCGACCAGGCGCAGACTCAGCGCGGGCCCAGCTTAAGAGATCGGGCATCGCCGCCGGTGGATCGACAGGCCCGCGCCGACAGCAGAGCGCGGACGGAGGCGGTCAGCATCGCCGCCGCCATCAGCCCGCTGAACAGTTCGGTGCACTGATGCCAGGACAGCGCGCCGCCGGCCAGCCGGAGTGACCAGGGCGAGATCGCGTACGACACGAGCAGAGCGGTCGTCCCGGCCAGCAGACCGGAGATCCCGAGCAGCGCGGTCCACCGCCGCGGCGATCCGTTGCGCACGGCTTGGACCCGCAGACCGATCGCGCCGGCCGCGGACGTCGCGACCGCGGCGATCCCCAGCCAGGTGTAGACGGTCGCGAGCGGGTTGGCCGGAGCCGAGCGACCGTCGGGCCCGGCGAGCATCAGGACCGTCCAGACCGCCAGCACCAGGACGTATCCCGGTCCGAGGAACAGCGCCGCCAGCGTCCCCGAACGAACCGCCCGGACGGCGACGAAGTCCGCCGCCACGCGGTCGAGGTCGCCGAAGTCGGAGACGGCCCGTCGCTCGGCGTCGAACCGATCCAGCCCGGTGGCCCGGTAGGCCTCCGCCGCATCCTCCAGCCCGTGCCGGACCTCCAGCAGGATGCCGCGCCGTCCGGCCGTCGGCCGCGGCAGCCGCGCGTCCAGCCCGGCCACGGTTGCCTCGATCGGCGAGGTGCCGGACCGCCGCAGCGCCGTCCTCATGACGCACCGCCCAGCACGCCGGCGATGCTGCCGGAGAACTGGCGCCACTCGGAACGCTCCTTCGCCAGCGCGCGGCGACCGGCCGCCGTCAGTGTGTACGTCCGCCGCTTCCGCCCGTTCACCGTCGACCACGATCCCCGGACCCGGCCGGCGTCCTCGAGCCGGCGCAGCGCCGGGTAGACCGTCCCGGTCGGCAAATCCAGCGAGCCACCGGACCGGCGCTGGATCGCCTCGATCACGGCATAGCCGTGCAGCGGATCGGTTTCCAGCACCGCCAGGATCAGCCCGTCCAGGTGACCCTTGACCCGATCGACCGCCATGGGTAGGCAGTCTACCCTTGCCGCCCTGGATCGCCACCCTGACAGGGGATCCCAGGGGTCGCTCAGGGTGTCACGGGCTTTATATGTAGACAGCCTACGTATAGCGTCAGCGACCGTGACAGAAACCTCGCAGGCGGCCACCGAGCCGCACCGGCCACCCATCGGCCCACGCCGCGCCTTCGCGGTCTGGCTGGCCGTTGTCCGGGTCCTCGCGGTGCTGCAGGCGGCGGTGACGATCGGTCAGCCGCTGTCGATCGGGCAGTACCTGGCCGGCCTGTACGACTGGCTCGGTGTGCACAGTGCCGGTGCGACGCTGGTCGAGCTCCTCGGCCTGCTGCTCGCGGTCGCGGCGCTCGGCTACGCCGTGACCGGAGGGCGGGTCTGGCTGCCGATCGCCTGCTGGGCGATGCTGGTCGCGGAGACCGTGCAGACCGGGATGGGGTACGCCCGCATCCTCGCCGTGCACGTCCCGCTGGGTGTCCTCGTCGTCACCGGCGCGGTGCTGCTGGCGATCGGCGTCTTCTCTCGCGGGGCCGGCCGGGCCCGGCCGCGGCGGTCGGGACGATGAGCGGCCCGGGCCGGATCAGCCGGCGGACTCTGCTGGCGGGTGTGCTCGGCGCCACCGGGGCCGCGACTCTCGGGATCGTCGCCGGCTGCGGACGTACGGCCTCGACGGACCAAACCGCCGTCCTGCTGCCGAGCGCGACACCGCTGCCGGAGCGTTTCACCGTCCCGTTCGCCGTGCCGCCGGTCAAGCGACCGATTGCCAGAGAAGCGGGGCTGACGACGTACGACATCGTGCAGCGCACGGCGTGGGCGGAGATCCTGCCGGGGCTGAGCACGGAGATCATGGGCTACGACGGGCTGCTGCCGGGTCCGACGATCCGGGCGCGTCGCGGCGAACGGGTGCGGATCACCCACCGCAACCGGCTGACCGTGCCGACCGTCGTCCACCTGCACGGCGGGCACACTCCGGCCGACAGCGATGGCTACCCGATCGACCTGGTGCTGCCCGAGATCGAGGGTGGCGCCCACCATGGTGGCCTGCACACCGACGAGACCGGGGTGATCACCAAAGGCAGCCGGACCTACGACTATCCGAACGACCAGCCGGCGGCCACGCTGTGGTACCACGACCATCGGATGGACTTCACCGGTCCGCAGGTGTGGCGCGGCCTGGCCGGCCTGCACCTGATCACCGACGAGGTCGAGGAGGCGCTCGACCTGCCCGGCGGCGACCGCGACATCCCGCTGATGATCATGGACCGCTCGTTCGGAGCCGACGGCTCGCTGCGCTATCCGGCCCTCGATCCGGAGCTGGCGGATCCGCCCGGCGTCTACGGCGACTACGTCGCGGGGGTGCTCGGGGACGTGATCTTGGTGAACGGCCGGCCGTGGCCCGAGCTGGAGGTCGACGCGGTCCGCTATCGCTTCCGGATCGTGAACGCCTCCAACGCGCGCCGCTATCGGCTCGCGCTCGACCCGCCGCCGCCATCGGGGCCGTCGTTCGTCCAGATCGGGTCGGACGGCGGGCTGCTGGACGCGCCGGTCGGCCACGACACGATCCAGCTCGCCGCGGCCGAGCGGTTCGACGTGGTGGTCGACTTCGGCGCATACCCGGTCGGCACCGCGATCACCGTGACCAACGCGCTCGGGGTCGGTTCGACTGATGCGGTGCTGCGCTTCCGGGTCGTGCGCGCGGCCCGGGAGACGAGCCGGGTGCCGGCCCGACTGGCCGAGATCGAGCCGCTGGTGCCGGCCCCGGGCGCGACGGTCCGCGAGTGGAGGTTCAGCCGCGGCGGCGCCGGCGGGCCGGCCCACTGGGTGATCAACGGGCTGGCGTTCGACCCGAGCCGGATGGACGCGCGACCGCGGCTCGGCGAGGTCGAGATCTGGCGGTTCCAGACCGACCTGCACCATCCCGTGCACGTGCACCTGTCCCCCTTCCAGGTCCGCCGCCGCGGCAATCGCGGGCCCGGCGAATGGGATCGCGGCTGGAAGGACACCATCGACCTGGCGCCGCTGGAAACCGCCGAGGTGGCGATCCGCTTCGACGACCACGCCGGACGGTTCCTGCTGCACTGCCACAACCTCGAGCACGAGGACATGATGATGATGTCCGCGTTCGAGACGGTCCGCTGAGCGCGGAGCACCCCGCGCCTTGACAGCCGTGTCACGCTCGGAAGGTGCGGACAGAACTGATCGACAAGTGGGTACGCGCCTTTGTCGGCGACACCGCGGTAGTGGACACCCGGCGACCGCTGCTGTTCTGGGAGGACGCGTTCCCGGTGCCGAACTACGCGTACGATCCCGCCGACGTCCGGACCGACCTGCTGGTGCCGAGCCGCAGCGAGCCACCGAGCGGGTTCGATTTCTTCGAGCCGCGCGGTCCGGTCTCCCAGATGTACGACCTCGTGCTCGGCGACCGGACGTTGCCGCGGGCCGCCTGGCAACGCGACGACCCCGCCTTGGCCGACAGGCTCGTCGTGTCCTGGCGCCCCGGCCTGCTGGATCGCTGGCTGGAGGAGTCGGAGGAGGTAGGTGGGCATCCCCGCGACCCGTACAAGCGGGTCGAGGCGCTGGCGAGCACCCGCCACGTCGTGGTCTCGCTGGACGGCGTCACGCTGGCCGACACCACCCGACCGGTGCTGCTGTTCGAGACGGGACTGCCGACGCGCTTCTATGTACCCGAGGAGGATCTGGTCGCGGAGGCGCTCGAGCCGAGCGGGGCGCACAGCTTCTGTCCCTACAAGGGCCGGGCGGATCGCTACTGGAGCGTCCGCGGCCGTCCGGACGCCACCGACATCGCCTGGTCGTACGCCCAGCCGTTCCCGGCCGTCGGCAAGGTGGCCGGTCGGGTCGCGTTCTACAACGAACTGGTCGACATCAGCGTGGACGACGTACCCCTGCAGCGCCCCGACTCGGTGTTCCGCCGCCGCGAGCACCGGCCGGCGGCCGACTGAGCGGGAGCGTCAAGCGCGACGACCGCGGACGATCTCGACCGTGCGAGCGCCGGCAAGCACACCGACGACGGCGGTGATGGCCAGCAGGAACAGCTGGAAGCCGAACAGAGCTGGCGACAAGGCCGAGTTTCGCAGCCCCCCGTCGAAGAAGCCCGAGAGAATGCTGGCAGCGCAGGCCACGGCGAGCAGCCCGGCCGCCCAGGCGGCCCATCGGCGGTCGGTGCGCACACTCAGCCAGGTCAGCAGGATCTGCCCGAGCATCATCGGCATCGGGGCCGCCAGCAGCGCAGCGCTGCTCCAGGCCGTCTCCCAGGCCTTCAACCCGGCGGCGATGCTGAGGAGTCCGCCGGCCAGATCGGTACTGATCAGCGCGCCGACGGCGATGACGAGACGCCGGCTGACTGGCGACAGTCGGCGACGGCGCTGACGGTCTCGATCCACGACGGCGCGAGCGGGTTCGGTCTGGGTCATGGTCCACTCCTTCGCGAGGGCTTGCCTTCGTTCCCACTCTCGTCCTCACCACTTGGCGGGCCCTTGGCCCCGGCTTGGGCCCACGGCCCGGCGGGCTCGCCTAGCCTGGACCGGTGAGGACCGGACGGGTCCGCGCCGAGTGCGGTCGACGCGACGCGCTGCTGTGGGTGGTGCTGGCGGCGGCCCTACTGCTCGGCGGCTGCACGTACTCGCGGCAGGAACCTGGACTGTTCCGTCCCCGGCCGTCGGACCCGGTCAGCATGGTCTCGGTCGGGCCGGAGAACCTACCTCCGGAGCCGACCAACCGGCAGCTACCGGTGCTCGGCGAGCAGATCTGGACGACCGCCGACGAGCTTCCGATCACCGTCCGTTTCGCGGTGCACGCCGTCCGGCGGGTGCCCGGAGCAACCGTGCTCGACTGGTCGGTGACGCCGCTGCCGTCGGCCGGCCTGCGAACCGGCGATCGCACTCCCCGCTCGATCGACCTCGGGCTCGACCGCGACGACAACGGCGATCAGCGGATCTATCTGGTCGACTCGGCCGGACGGGTGTATCGACCGCTGGCGCACAAGGGCGACGAGGACTTCCACCACTGTCTGTGCACACCGTTGTGGGTGGCCCAGCTCGATTTGCGGATCGGCGAGACCAGGCTGCTCCAGCTGGCGCTGGCACCCCTGCCCGCCGGGGTCGATCAGGTCGACGTCGTGCTGGCCAATTCCATCCCGTTCTGGCACGTCCCGGTGACGGCCGACGGGATGGTTCCGCTCGCCGCGCGGTCGGTGGACCTGACCCGCCCGCCGGAGCGTACGGCCGCCGTGTCGTCTGTGCTGCCGTTCACCGAGTCCGACCGGCCGCTCGGCCGGCGCCGGTCCATCGAGCTTCTCCGGGTCGAGTCCGGGCCGTCCGGCACCGCCCTCAGCTGGCAGATCGGCTCCCGGCAGGACCAGGTGTTCCCCGCGTTCTCGTTCGGCTCGCCGCCGGTCGCCGCCTCCTTCGGAGCGACCCCGCGGCTGCGCACCACCAATGTCGCCAGCGGGCCCGTGCTGCGAGTCGGCTCGCGGAGTGCGGTCCTGCACGCGCGATGGATCACCAGCGACCAGCCCGCGCCGGGGTATCGCGAGTGCCTGTGCAGCCACTTCGGTCTGTGGGCCGCCGGGTTACGCAACGCCGGCGGCGTGGCCACGGTCGTCACGGTCTATCCGCCGCTGCCGACCGGCACCCGCCACGTCGAGGTCGAGCTGCCGGGCCTGACGACCGTCGACGTACCCGTCGCTCCGCCGGGCCTGGACCCCGATCGCGCGATGCTCGGCGTCGGCCGGGTGATCGTGCCGACCTGGACGTACGACACCGCGAACCCGCCCGCCGGCTGGCAGACCAGCGACTGGCCGACCCCGCTGCCGGATCCGGCCCAGCTGCGCGACTACATGGCCAGCGTGGACCGGCTGGTCGATCAGCCCCACACCGGCTGACCCGCCCGCCCCGGAAAGTTCGGCCGGGACGAGCCGGACTCCGGGCGGGGACGTACGCGCTCGGCAAGAAACGCGAAACAGGGGGCGACCCCGAAGGGGCGCCCCCTGTTCAGGGCGTTTCAGCGAGCGAGCCTGGACTCAGAAGTCCATGCCGCCCATGCCACCGTCGCCACCGGCCGGCATGGCCGGAGCCTTCTCCGGCTTGTCGGCGATGACGGCCTCGGTGGTGAGGAACAGCGCGGCGATCGACGCGGCGTTCTGCAGCGCCGAGCGGGTCACCTTGGTCGGGTCCGGCACGCCGGCGGCGAGCAGGTCCTCGTACTCACCGGTCGCGGCGTTCAGCCCGTGACCGGCCGGCAGGCCCTTCACCTTCTCCGCCACGACGCCGCCCTCGAGGCCGGCGTTGATGGCGATCTGCTTCAGCGGAGCCTCCGCCGCGACCTTGACGATCTGCGCGCCGATGGCCTCGTCGCCGGTCAGCGACAGGTTCTCGAACGCCAGCTTGGTCGCCTGCACCAGAGCCACGCCGCCACCGGCGACGATGCCCTCCTCGACGGCCGCCTTCGCGTTGCGAACGGCGTCCTCGATCCGGTGCTTGCGCTCCTTGAGCTCGACCTCGGTGGCCGCGCCGACCTTGATCACGGCGACGCCGCCGGCCAGCTTGGCCAGCCGCTCCTGGAGCTTCTCGCGGTCGTAGTCGGAGTCGCTGTTCTCGATCTCGGTGCGGATCTGGTTGACCCGGCCGGCGATCTGGTCGGAGTCGCCGCCACCCTCGATGATGGTGGTCTCGTCCTTGGTCACCACGACCGAGCGAGCGGAGCCGAGCAGCTCCAGCCCGACGCCGTCGAGCTTGAGGCCGACCTCCTCGGAGATGACCTGGCCGCCGGTCAGGATGGCGATGTCGGTCAGCATGGCCTTGCGGCGGTCGCCGAAGCCCGGCGCCTTGACCGCGACGGACTTGAAGGTGCCGCGGATCTTGTTCACGATCAGCGCGGCCAGGGCCTCGCCGTCGACGTCCTCGGCGATCACGACGAGCGGCTTGCCGCTCTGCATGACCTTCTCCAGCACCGGCAGGACGTCCTTCAGGTTGCTGATCTTGGAGTTGACGATCAGCACGTACGGGTCGTCGAGCACGGTCTCCATGCGCTCGGTGTCGGTCACGAAGTAGGGCGAGATGTAGCCCTTGTCGAACCGCATGCCCTCGGTGAGCTCGAGCTCCAGACCGAAGGTGTTGGACTCGTCGACGGTGATGACGCCTTCCTTGCCGACCTTGTCCATCGCCTCGGCGATGATCTCGCCGACGCTCGGGTCACCGGCGGAGATGGAGGCGGTGGCAGCGATCTGCTCCTTGGTCTCCACGTCCTTGGCGGCGGCGGCCAGCTGCTCGACGACGGCGGCGACGGCCTTCTCGATGCCGCGCTTCAGGCTCATCGGGTTGGCGCCGGCGGTCACGTTGCGCAGGCCCTCACGGACCATGGCCTGGGCCAGCACGGTCGCGGTGGTGGTGCCGTCACCCGCGACGTCGTCGGTCTTCTTGGCGACCTCCTTGACGAGCTCGGCGCCGATCTTCTCGTACGGGTCCTCGAGCTCGATCTCCTTGGCGATGCTCACACCGTCGTTGGTGATGGTGGGCGCACCCCACTTCTTCTCGAGCACGACGTTGCGGCCCTTCGGGCCGAGGGTCACCTTGACGGCGTCGGCGAGCTGGTTCATGCCCCGCTCGAGGCCGCGTCGCGCCTCGGTGTTGAACTGAATGAGTTTCGACATTGTCCTCCGCGAGTCCTCCCGCGTTCAGGCGGCTCGGGAGCCGCCAGCTGGTTGACATGATGGTCTCGGATAACCCCACCGGCAGTGCCCGCGACGGTCGCCCCGGAACCGGGACTCACTACCCACGAGGTGGCACTCTCACCTGGAGAGTGCTAATCCTGTTTTAGCACTCTACCCCATCGAGTGCAAAGGCCCTGGGCGCGGGTTCGGGGGCTCGTACGGCCTCGGCAGCCGCCCCGGGACGTGGTGACCACTCCCAGCCGTCATCACACGAGTGTTACCCGACGCCGCTACGGTGTGCACGTGTCCGTGAACGATCAGTCCGCCACGCCCGTCTCGCCGAACGCCGCCGGCGAGGCCGCCGTGAAGTTGAAGGCCAGCCACCCGCTCGCCCTGGCTCCGGTCACGTCGCCGGCGAGCTCGGTGGACGGGTTCATCCGCGAGTTCCTCCGCGAGCTCAACTTCGGCCAGGGCGTCGCACTGTCATTCTCCTCCATCAACGACCAGTACCTCGCGCTCGCCCGCACGGTCCGGCACTACCTGATGGCGCGGTGGTTGGGCACGCTGCGCCGCCAGTTCGAGACCCAGGCCAAGGGCGTCGCGTACCTCTCGGCGGAGTATCTGCTCGGCCGGCAGCTGGGCAATGCGCTGCTGGCCACCGGCCTGACTGACATCGTCGAGGAGGGCCTGGCGAAGTGCGGGATCGACCTCGCCACGCTGCGCGCGCAGGAGGTCGAGCCGGGCCTCGGCAACGGCGGTCTCGGCCGGCTGGCGGCCTGCTTCATCGACTCCCTGGCCACGATGAGCGTGCCCTGCGTCGGATATGGCATTCGATACGAGTACGGGATCTTCCGCCAGACCTTCGAGGACGGCCGCCAGGTCGAGCAGCCCGACAACTGGCTGGCCCTGGGCTCGCCGTGGGAGTTCCCGCACCCGGAGGCCGCCCAGATCGTCAACTTCGCCGGCCATACCGAGACGTATGAGGAGGACGGCACCGTCCGGAGCCGCTGGATCCCGGGCTGGAGCGTCCAGGCGATCCCCTACAACTACATGGTGCCGGGCTACCAGAACGGCCGGGTGAACACGCTCCGGCTCTGGTCAGCGGTCGCCACCAACGCCTTCGACCTGCGCATCTTCAACTCCGGCGACTACGCCGAGGCCGTCCGCGCCCAGACCTTCGCCGAGAACATCTCCAAGGTGCTCTATCCGGAGGACTCCACTCCGCAGGGCAAGGAGCTGCGGCTGCAGCAGCAGTACTTCTTCGTCTCCGCCTCCATCCACGACTTCATCGACAACGTGCTGCCGGCTGACTTCGACCTGACCCACCTCCCGGATCGAGTCATCTTCCAGCTCAACGACACCCACCCGGTGATCGGCGTGCCGGAGCTGATGCGGGTCCTGGTGGACGAGAAGGACTTCGACTGGGACGACGCCTGGGAGATCACCAAGAAGTGCTTCGCCTACACCTGTCACACCCTGCTCCCCGAGGCGCTCGAGGTCTGGTCGGTCGATCTGCTCGGCCGGCTGCTGCCGCGGCACCTGGAGATCATCTACCGGATCAACGACGAGTTCCTGGACGAGGTCCGCGAGCGGTTCGGTGACGACGAGCTGCGGATCCGCCGGATGTCCATCATCGCCGAGCACCCCGAGCGGTCGGTCCGGATGGCGTACCTGGCGACCGTCGCCGGCTCCAAGGTCAACGGGGTCGCCGAGCTGCACTCCCAGCTGCTCCGCGACAAGGTGCTGCCGGACTTCGACGAGTTCTATCCGGGCAAGTTCATCAACGTCACCAACGGCGTCACCCCGCGGCGCTTCATCCGGCTGGCCAACCCGGCGCTGTCGGAGCTGATCACCGACGCCCTCGGGGTGGGCTGGCTGACCGATCTCGAGCGGCTGCGCGAGCTGGAGCCGTACGCCGAGGACGAGGAGTTCAAGGAGCGCTTCCGCGCGGTCAAGGCGCACAACAAGCGTCGGCTCAGCCGAGTCCTCGTCGATCGTGACGGGACGTCGGTCGACGACGACCACCTGCTGGACGTGATGGTCAAGCGGCTGCACGAGTACAAGCGGCAGACCCTGAAGCTGCTGCACATCGTGACGCTGTACGACCGGATCACCTCCGGCGAGGTGAAGCCGGCCGACATCGTGCCGCGGACGTTCATCTTCGGCGCCAAGGCCGCCCCCGGCTACCGGATGGCGAAGGAGATCATCCACCTGATCAACGCGGTCGGCTCGGTGGTGAACGCCGACCCGGCGGTCGAGGGCCGGCTCAAGGTGCTCTTCCCGCCGAACTACAACGTCACGCTGGCCGAGAAGGTCATTCCGGCTGCCGACCTGTCCGAGCAGATCTCGCTGGCCGGCAAGGAGGCGTCCGGCACCGGCAACATGAAGTTCGCCCTGAACGGCGCGCTGACCATCGGCACCGACGACGGCGCCAACATCGAGATCCGCGAGCTGGTCGGCGACGACAACTTCTTCCTGTTCGGTCTGCTGGAGCCCGAGGTCGAGGCGCTCTATGCCAAGGGGTACGTCCCCAGCTCCTTCTACGAGTCCGACGAGGGCCTGCACCGGGCGATCGACATGATCGCTCGCGGCACCTTCTCCGGCGGTGACCGGGGCGTCTTCGACGGGCTGGTCTCCAACCTGCTCTACGACGACCGGTTCATGGCACTGGCCGACTACCGCGCCTACATCGACGCGCAGGACGAGGTCGACAAGGCCTATCTGGACGAGGACCGCTGGACCCGCTCGGCGATCCTGAACGTCGCCCGGACCGGCTTCTTCTCCTCGGACCGGTCGATGCGGAACTACATCGACCGGATCTGGCACACGCCGCCGTCGTTCTGAACTGCTCCGCTCGGGCAAGCCCTCGCTCCGCGCTCCGCTGCGCTCGAGGCCCGCTCGTTCGTCGTGTTTCGTGATGGAACGGAAAAGCGTGTTCCATCACGAAACACTCCTGCACTCGCGGGCGCGCAGCGTCGGTGTGGGGCGGGATGTGCGCTGAGCCTGTCGAAGGGCACCCCTGCGACCTCAACACGTGCCCTGAGCCTGTCGAAGGGCACACCCGCCACCCCCCACACGTGCCCTGAGCCTGTCGAAGGGCACACCCGCCACCACACACGTGCCCTGAGCCTGTCGAAGGGCACACCCGCCATGACGGAAGCGGACACTCGGACTCGTCTGGTGCGTGACGGCCGGCGTGTCGGGCTCATATCCGGACACTCGGGCCCGTCTGGTGCGTGACGGCCGGCGTGTCGGGCTCATATCCGGACACTCGGGCTCGTCTGGTGCGTGACGGCCGGCGTGTCGGGCTCATATCCGGACACTCGGGCCGAAATGTGATCCTCGGCCGGCCGGCTGGGCCCCGTACGCGCCGAATTGCATATGCGGGGAATGCAATCGGGCGACGGTGAGTTGTCGCCTGTCGTGGCGGAGACCGAGGTGCGACGAGCCGACGTAGGGCTGCGATCCGAGCGCGGTCCGGTGCTGCTCAGCATCATGCTGGGCGTCGGGCTGGTCGCGATCGACTCGACCATTCTCGCCACCGCGGTCCCCTCGATCGTCCGCGACCTGGGCGGGTTCGCCCAGTTCCCCTGGCTGTTCTCGATCTATCTGCTCACCGCCGCTGTGTCGACGCCGATCTTCGCCAAGTTCTCCGACATCCACGGGCGCAAGCCGGTGATGCTCATCGGTGTCGCCCTGTTCGTACTCGGCTCGATCCTGTGTGGGTTCGCCTGGAACATGACCGCGCTGATCGTGTTCCGCGGGCTGCAGGGGCTCGGCGCCGGTGCGATCCAGCCGACCAGTATGACGATCATCGGCGACCTCTACAGCCTCGCGGAGCGGGCCAAAGTGCAGGGGTACGTCGCCAGCGTCTGGGCGATGTCGGCCGTCGTCGGCCCGACCCTCGGCGGTGTCTTCTCCGACTTCCTCACCTGGCGCTGGATCTTCTTCGTCAACGTCCCGCTCGGGGCGCTCGCGGCGTGGATGCTGTTCCGGCACTTCCACGAGGACGTCAACCGCGGTCGGCACACCATCGACGTGGCGGGCGCGGTGTTGCTCACCTTGGCCAGCACGATGCTGATCTTCGGGCTGCTCGAGGGCGGCGTGCTGTGGTCCTGGCTGTCACCCTGGAGCATCGGCGTGCTCGGCGTGGGTGTGCTGCTGCTCGCCGCCTTCGTCGGCGTGGAGCGGAAGGCGGCCGAACCGATCGTGCCGGGCTGGGTGTTCCGCCGCCGGCTGTTGGTCGGTGCGAACCTGACCAACCTGGCGGTCGGCGTGATGCTGATCGGCCTGACCTCCTACGTCCCGCTGTACGTCCAGGACGTCCTCGGCACGAGTGCGCTGGTGGCTGGCTCCGCCCTGGCGGCGCTGACCATCGGCTGGCCCATCTCCGCCTCGCTGTCGGGCCGGATCTATCTGAAGATCGGCTTCCGCAACACCTCGTTGATCGGGTCGGTGATCGCCGGCGCCGGCGCGGTGCTGCTGATCCTGTTGAACGCCGGCAGCAGCGTGTGGTGGGTGGCGCTGACTTGCTTCGTCATCGGTCTCGGGATGGGCCTGGTCGCCAGCCCGACGCTGGTCGCCGCGCAGTCGTCGGTGGACTGGAGCAGCCGCGGCGTGGTGACCGGCACCAGCATGTTCGCCCGCTCGATGGGCAGCGCGGTCGGCATCGCCATCTTCGGCGCGATCGCGAACGCGGCGATCGGGACCCAGTCCCACGGCAGCACGAGCAACGGCGTGCCACCCGCCATCTTGGAGCCAGCCCTGCACCAGGTCTTCGTGGCCGCCGCGCTGGTGGCCGTGCTGATGCTGGTGGCGGTGGCGATCATGCCGCGCCGCGCCCCCGGCGCCCTCGCGTGACTGTGCTCTGCCGGCGGGCGCCGGTCACCTGACCCCGCCGCTTCCCCCATCCCGCCCCACCCCGGAAACTGTGCAGCTGTTGCAGCGACACGCCGGTGAAGACTGCAACAGCCGCACACTTTCCGAGCTCGGGCGGAGCGGAGCAGCCCGCGGCGAGGTGGCGTCACAGGCAGCAGAAGGGGGCGCCGAGGACCGCGAGGCGGCGGCGCAGAAGCGGGGCGCGCGGAGCGGGCGCGGGCCCACATCATTAGCCGGCGAGTTCGGCGACGATCGGTACGACGTCGGCGATCGAGTCGACGATCCGGGTCGGGCGATAGGGGAACCGGGCGACGTCGTCTCGCCGGGTCGACCCGGTGAGCACGAGCACCGTCCGCAGGCCGGCCTCGATCCCGGCGATCACGTCGGTGTCCATCCGGTCCCCCACCATCACGGTGGACTCCGAGTGCGCCTCGAGCTGGTTCAGCGCCGAGCGCATCATCAGCGGGTTGGGCTTGCCGACGTAGTACGGCTCGATCCCGGTGGCCCGGGTGATCAGCGCCGCCACCGACCCGGTCGCCGGCAGCGTGCCGAACGGGGAAGGTCCGGTCGCGTCCGGATTGGTGGCGATGAAGCGGGCGCCACCCTCGATCAGCCGGATGGCACGCGTGATCGACTCGAACGAGTACGTCCGCGTCTCCCCCAGCACGACGTACTCAGGATCGCGGTCGGTCAGCACGAAACCGGAGTCGTGCAGGGCCGAGGTCATGCCGGCCTCGCCGATCACGTACGCCGAACCCCCCGGGCTCTGGTCCGCCAGGAACTTCGCGGTCGCCAGCGCGGACGTCCAGATCGCACTCTCCGGCACGTCGATGCCGCTGGATCGCAGTCTCGCCCGCAGATCGCGGGCGGTGAAGATGGAGTTGTTGGTCAGCAGCAGGAACCGGCGGTCATGCTGTTGCAGGGTCCGGACGAAATCGGCGGCACCGGGGATGGCGGACTCCTCGCGGACCAGCACGCCGTCCATGTCGCTGAGCCAGCAGGCGACCGGCGGCCGCGGGTGCGGTTCAGGATCAGTCATGGCTTCACCCTGCCAGGTAGCCTCGACGCCGTGCGAGAGGGACTGCTGAGGACCGCGGCCGTGGCCGCCGTCGCGCTGGTGGCCTCGACCGGATGCACCGGCGCCACGGCACCGAGCCCGCGCGACCCGGCGTCGCCCAGCCCGTCCGCCGGCTCGGGCGCGACGTTCGGCACCGGACTCGGCCATCCCGGCTCCGACGGCCTGATCGTGCGTCACCTCGACCGGAGCGGAGGAATCAGCACGCTCCGGGTCGAGGACTTCCCGCGCTGACCGAGCGGTCGCCGGACCGGGCGGAGGAACCGGGTCAGCCGGGTGGCGGCAGCGTCACCCCGAAGCCGGCGACGGCGAGCCGCAGCAGCACCTGACCGGGCGCCTGTAGATCGGCGATCTTCGCGGCGCTGAGCACCTCCAGCTCGGCGAGCCGGCGATCGTATGCCTCCGGACCGGCCAGCCGCGCCGACTGCAGCTCGACGGTATTGTGCCACACCTTCAGCCGCGCCTCGCGCAGGAACCGGCGGGACGCCTGCCGGTTGGCGGGCGTGAGCAGCCGGTCGAGAAGCCGCCGCCGGCCGCCCAGCTCGGCGTCCTCCGCCGAAACCCGGGAGGCGAGCACGGTGTCGATTCGTTCGTGGTCTCGCCGCCGGCTCGCCATCAGGGCAGGATCGGCGAACTCCGCGTCGGTGATCGTGGCCAGCAGCGACTGCGGCAGGTCGTAGTTCACGTGCGCGTTGATCCCGAACAACAGCTGGCGCAGCGCCGGCGTCTCCGGCGGCGCCGCGAAGGCCACCCGCCACGGCCGCGACGGCCGCCCGTCGGCGAGCTCGGCCCGCAACGCGGCCAGGTACAGCCCGGCGAACGCCACGTCCCAACGCTCGACCCAGCCGCGGTCCTCGAACATCCCGTCGGCCGCCGCCGCACCGACGGCCGCCGTGGTCCGCCGGTAGGTCGCCACGAAGACGCGGTGATGTTCCAGCCGCGGCGGCAGCGCGTCCAGGCAGGCCTGTAGCTCCGCCATCACCTCCTCGATCGGATCTCTGCCGTGCGCACTCGGGTCCTTCACAGCGGAGATCTTCCTCCTGTCGGCGCCCCGGGACAGCCGGTTCGCGACTATCCTGCGGGGCAGGGGCAGGGGCAGGGGCGGGCGGCGGAACGGCGGCCTGATGGCGAGGAACGGACCAGGCGAGCGGGTCGGTGACGACCGGATATTGCCGTACGTGCGGGTGCTGTCCGCGATCATCGTCCCGTTCCTGGTGCTGGCCTTCGTCGTGCTGTATGTCTTTCCCGGCGAGACCGGACGACTGTTCGCCTGGCCGATCAAGGCGACGATGACGTCGATGACGCTCGCGTCGGCCTACCTCGGCGGCGTCTACTTCTTCACCCGGGTCGCGCTGCCGTCCGGTCCGAGGGGTTGGCATCAGGTCAGCACCGGATTCGTCGCGGTCGCGGTGTTCGCGACCTTGCTCGGCATCGCCACCGTCGCGCACTGGCAGCTGTTCAGCCACGACAAGCTCGCGTTCTGGCTGTGGGCGGGGCTGTATCTGACCACGCCGTTCCTGGTCGTCGGCGGTTGGCTGGCGAACCGGCGCAGCGCCGGACCCGGACCCGCCGACGGCCAGCTCCTGGACGTCCGCGCCGCTCGGGCGATCGGGGTCGTCGGGGGCCTGGCGCTGCTGCAGGGGATCGTGCTGTTCGTGGCGCCGGCGATCATGATCCCGCACTGGCCGTGGCCGCTCACCCCGCTCACCGCACGGGTGGTCGGGGCGATCTTCTGCCTCGGCTGCGCCGGCCTGAGGACCTGGCGCGACCGGCGCTGGTCCTCGATCGCCCTGCTGCTCGACGTCAGCGTGATCATGATCGCTGCGATCCTGCTCGCGGCGATCCGGGCGCGGCACGAGTTCGACCCGACCCGGCCGCTGACCTGGCTGCTGGCGGCCGGCTTCGTCGCCGTACTAGCCGGGGCCCTCGGACTCCGCTCGGTGATGCGCCGGCGGGGCCGGGTCGGCGCGGCGCGCTGACCGGAGCCGGGCAGACTCGCGCCATGGACCCGCTGCCCGACCCGGCGCTCGTCGTTCTCGTCGGTGCGGCGGGGTCGGGCAAGTCGACCTGGGCGACCCGGCACTATGCCGCTCCCGAGATCGTGTCGTCCGATGCCCTGCGGGCCGTTGTCGGCAGCGGCCCCGCGGATCTCGACGCCTCGTCGGAGGCGTTCGCGCTGCTCGACCAGATCGTCTCGGGTCGCACCCGGCGCGGCCTGACCACGGTGATCGACACCCTGGGCCTGGATCGCGACCGGCGGCTGCGCTATCTGGCGCGGGCCCGCGAAACAGGTTTGCCGGCCGTCGCGGTTGTGTTCGCCATCGAGGACCGGCTGTGCCGGCAGCGCAACTCCGCCCGCGACCGCCCGGTGCCGGCGCCGGTGCTGACCACTCAGCTCAAGGCGGCCCGGGCGACGCTGGATCTGGTCGCGGAGGAGGGCTGGGACCGGGTCGTCGTGGTGGACCAGGGTGTCGCGGAGGTCACGATTGCCACGCCGGCATCGACCCGGCCGGAGCCCGCGGCACCCGGTGCCGGCCCGGAACTGATCTTGCAGCTGTCCCGGTTCCCGTGGGGCGAGGACCCGCAGGGCTGGCTGACCGCGATCGCCCGCCGCGCGGACGAGATCGGCCTCGCCGGGATCGCGCTGATGGACCACCTGATCCAGATCCCGCAGGTGGGGCGCGCCTGGGACCCGATCCCGGAGCCGTGGGTGACGCTCGGCGCTCTGGCCGGCCTCGGCACCCGGCTGAGACTCGGCACGCTGGTCAGCCCGGTGACCTTCCGGCCGGCAGGTGTCACGGCGAAGGCGGCGGCGACGTTGGACGTGCTGAGCGGGGGCCGCGCCTTCCTCGGACTCGGCGCCGGCTGGTGGGACCGCGAGCACGCCGCGTTCGGGCTGCCGTTCCCACCAGCCGGCGATCGGCTGGACCGGCTCGAGTCGACGATCGAGACCTGCCGGGCCCTGTGGTACAGCGGCACGAAGGCGTACGTCGGTGAGCGGGTCAGCCTGCCCGAGACGACCTGCTATCCCCGACCGGCCGGCGCGCTGCCGATCATCGTCGGTGGAACCGGCCAACGTCGCACGCTGCAGATCGCGGCACGTCGGGCCGACGGCTGCAACCTGCCGTCGGCGGACAGCGAGCGCCTCGATCAGCTGCTCTCCGTGCTGCGCCGGCACTGCGCGGAGGTCGGCCGCGATCCAGCGACGCTGTCGGTCACGGTGCTGGACCTGCCCGTCGTCGGCGTCGACCGAGCGGACGTGGCCCGCCGGGTGGAACGGCTGCGGGGACGCACGTCCGCGGCCGCCTTCGCCGCCCGCCACCACGCCGGCACCGCCGACACCCATCGGCGCCGGTATGCCGACCTCGCCGATCGCGGAGTCTCGACCGTCTTCCTGGCCCCGGCCGACCTCACCGGTCCGGACGACCTGGACCGGCTTGCGCCTCTGGTCCCACGCTGACCGGCGCCGAGCACGTGCCGGTGGAGGCTACCCGGCAACGGCTCGACGGGGTCCACCGGCGCCGAGACCTCACGGCTTCTCGGCGGCGCCAGCCAGGATCCAGTGCACGGGGTGGTCGCGGTCGGACTCGTAGCGACACTGCAGGCCGGTCCGCACCCGGTCGCGGAGGTGCCGGCCGAGCCACGGATCCGCCTCGGCGATCCTGGCCAGCGCAGCCACGATCGCCTTCCGGACCGCGACCCGGGCTCGCTCGTCCACCGAGCCGGTGCTCCGGTGGCGGCCGCCCAGACCGCTGCCGCCGGCGAGATACGTCTCGATCGCCGAGCGCTCCTCGCGGAGATCGGCCCGGTCGTCCTCCGCGAGCTCGGCATCCAGTTCCGCCAGCCTGGCGGCCAGGAATCGCCGCGACTCGTCGTCGAGCACCTCCAGCGAGCCCTGCCGGATCTCGGCCGCACCGCCGAGTCTGATCGCCGGCACATCGGTGTCGGGCCGCCCGACCAGGGTGTGCAGGTGGGCCAGCCCCCGCAGCTGCGGCAGGACGAACGTGGCACCCTCCCGCCCGACGAGCCACAGCCCGCCCGGCTGTCGATGCAGGTGCACGGTGACGGCGCCGGCCCCCACCCGTCCGACCCCCCGCGGTCCGACCCCACCCGTCCGGCCCCGGGCCCGATCGCCCGACGCCGGCTCACCGCGCAGCCGGTCTCGCCACCAGACCGCGCCGATCCGCTCGTACGTCGCCAGCGCCGCGTCGCGATGCCGTTCGGCGGCGTCCGCGTCACCGAGGACGGCGTACCCGCGGGCCAGCGTGTCGTCGGTGACCCCGTGCCAGGCGACCGCGCCGGCGTTCACCACGGAGCGGCCCGCGTACGGCTCGAGCAGCGCGACCACGCTGGTGATCACCTCGCGGTCACCGACGGCCAGCGCGGCCTCCAACAGGCACTGCAGCACCAGGAACCAGTCACTGTCCCGGGGCAGGTCGGCCAGCACCGCGGGGGTGAACACGCCGATCATCTCGGCGGCCTTGTCCAGCCGGCCGGCGCCGAGCCAGACGACCGCCGCCTCGGCCCGCACGGTCGCGACACCGAAGTCGGCGGCGTACTGCTCGTAGACCGGTCCCTCGGCCGCGCACTCGGCCCGGTCGCCGGCGGCGACGGCGCTGAAGGCGCGCATGGCGTGCAGCACCGCCGCTGCGTCCGGGATCACCGCCCGCTCGGCGGCGGCGACGGCTCGCTCGATCAGCGCCGGCACCACCTCGAGATTCATCCGCAGCAGCTCCAGCGGCAGTCGCCGGCTAGCGGCGAAGAACTCCGCCCGCGACGATTCCTCGGCCAGTTGCTCGATGACCCGGATCGAGCGGTGCATGCGGGGCAGGTCGAGCACCTCCCAGGCCACCGTGAGCGACCACAGCTCCGCCTGCAGCCGGGCGTCGGGATCGGCCAGGTACGCGGCCGCGTCGCCGAGCCGGATCGCCCAGTCCCGGCGCAGCGCCAGGTCGTCGGGACCCCAGTGCGAGGCGAGCGACGCGTCGAGCGCACCGGCCAGCAGTGCCGGCTCGTCCAGCTGCTCGGCCAGCTGCAGGGCCTCGGCCGCCAGCGGGCTGGCCCGCCGCGACTCGTTCGCGTAGGCCCAGCAGCGGGCCAGCGCGGCCGCCAACCGAGCACGCAGTGCACGATCGTCGACCACGTCGTAGAGGGCACGCAGCCGGATCGGCAGCGTGCCCGGCGACAGGTTGTACGGCTGGCTCCGCGCCAGGCCGAGGACGGCGGCGACCCGGCCGCGCAGGTCGTCACCATCGGAGGCGACGGCGTCCGCGCGCTCCCACAGCGCCATCGCGGCCGGACCGTCGCCGCCGGCCCAGGCCAGCTCGGCCCGGGCCAGCAACGACTCCAGCGACGACAGGTCGGTGGCCACGATCGGAGGCTACTGTCAGGGCCGGATCAACCGCACCTGCTCGGCGTGCCGGCGCTGGACGGTCTCGTCCCAGTCGCCCGTGCAATAGACCGTCAGCTCGGTGATCCGGCCCTCGCCCACCGCGCAGTGGATCAGCTCGCGGCAGTACCAGTCCTGGTCCTCGGCCCGCCAGCGCTCCTCGAACTGGATCAGGAACCCGCGCGACGTGCGGTCGAGCGCCTCCACCCGGACCGCACCCGGGAACGGGTGCTCGTCCCGGCGCAGCCGGTACGTCGCGTCCGCGCCGTCGGTCTGCAGCCTCCAGTGCGGCAGGCTGAGGTCGGCGAGCACGTCGGGGGCGAACAGGGAGTGCTGCTGCTCGCCGGTCTCCAACCAGCGCACCAGTGCCGCCGCCACGGCGCTCAGCTGCTCGTCGAGCACCGGCTGCTCTCGCACCGCGGTCATCGCCCGGCCTCCGCCATCGCCTCGATGTTGCGGCCGATCACCCGCTGGACCGGCTCCAGGTCGGCGGTGCGGCTGAACTCGACCACCGAGGTGCCGCCGGCGATCAGCGGTTGGTGGCCGGGCGCGGCGACGTACGCGTCGCCCTCGACGTAGGTCTCCTCGTGGTCCGGCCAGCGGAAGGTGAGCTGTCCGGACGTGACGTAGCCGACGTGCTCGCACGGGCAGGCATCGCCGGGCAGCCCGCGGAAATACGGCGCCACGTCGAGATCGGTCTTGAAGGTCTCGAACGCGACCGTGTAGTCGCCGAGCTCGGCGTACCGGCCCTCGACGACGTCGAGATCGATGCCGACCGGTGTGGTCTGGCGGGATGCGCTGGGCATCTGGTCCTCCTCGGGGTTGGTTGTTCGCTCACCCCTGAGGCGTGACCTCCGGCGTCACATCGTGACCCGGCTGATGGCACGGCAGGATGATCCGGGACGCGCCGCCGGCGCCGTGGTGGAGGGTCCGCCGCGACGGTACGAGGTCGGTCGCGGTTGCCGGGTCGTCGCCGGTGCCCAGGTTCCTCGCATAACGGGGATGCGCACCGCCGCTGACCTGGAGCCGGAGCCGGCTGCCGGCGGCCAGCCGGTGGGCGAGGGCGTCCAGCGGCAGCCGTACGGTCGGGTCCAGATTCTCCACGGGCAGCCGGCAGAAGCCGTCGGCGAGGTTCAGCGACGTGCCGTTCGCACGGACCTCGCAGAGCCGGACGAACAGGTCGGCGTACGGGTTGTCGCTGGTGTGCACGATCTCGGCGACCGGGCTGCCGACGATCTCCAGCGGCTCGGTCAGCACGGACGTGGTGAAGACCAGCACGTCCGACCGGCGCTCCAGCTCGCGGTTGTCGCGGGGGCCGGCGATCGAGGGATTGATCACGCGTCCGCCGACGGCCGGGGTCGGGTCGGCCGGGTCGAAGCTGAACCTCGACGGTTCTGCGGCCTGGTTCGGCTCCTGTTCGGCGAGCCCGCCACCCGGCTGCAGATAGAACGACCTCGCCCGGGCGGGAGGCGGCCAGTCCGGGAGCTCGCGCCACCGCTCGGCACCGGTGACGAAGATCCGCACACGAGCCGAGCGCTCGCTCGCGCCGACCCGATCGGCATCGCCGGCGAGGTGCACCGCCAGCCAGTCCAGCGTCTCGCGCATGGTCACCGGCGCGGCCTTGGTCGCCACCTGGACGTGGTTCCAGGGACCGATGGTCAGCGCCACCTCGACGCCGCGCGCCCGCAAGCGGGCGTACTGATCCAGGGTCTGGTCGACGAACCGGTCCTGCCAACCCTCGTGCAGCAGGACGGGCACGTCGACCCGTTCGAGCGCCGCCAGCAGCCGCTGATCCCGCCAGACGGGGTCGTCGGCGGTGGTGGCGTGCAGCCAACGGGTGTAGGGCATCGAGTTGCCGGCGAGCATCGTGTCCTGGGCCCGGACCAGGGGCAGCTCCTGATAGGCGCGGCGCAGCCGGCGCGCCGCCGTCGGGAACCGGGCGAGCCCGCGGACGAAGCCGTCCTCGAGGTGGTCGAGCCCGTCCAGCAGGGTCAGGGTTCCTTCCAGCGCGAAAGCACCGCCGGGATACATGACCCGGAAGTTGTCGTGCGCGCTGATCGCCACTGCGGCGCAGGCCAGCTACGGCGGCGGATCCACCATCACCGCCCAGGCGGTGTAGCCGAGATACGAAGCGCCGCAGAGGGCCAACCGGCCGCCGAACCACGGCTGCCGGCGAAGCCACGCCACCGTGTCCGCGCCGTCGTCGACCTCGTGCACGAACGGGCTCCAGGTGCCGCCGGACCCGAAGGTGCCCCTGCAGTCTGGTTGACCACCTGAAAGCCGTGGGTCGCCAGATAGCCGGCGGTGAGCAGGGCGATCGGAGTCGTCCGGCCGTACGGGGTGCGGATCAGGATGGTCCCGCGGGAGGACGTCAGCGGCTGGTAGACGCTCGCGAGCAGCACGGCCCCGTCTCGCATCGGGACGGCGACGTTCTCGGTCAGCGTGTAGTCCGCCCTCCCGGGCGGCATCTTCAGCGCCCGCGCCGTGACAGCATCGAGCAGCCGCCGGCGACGGGTCCGCGGCCGCGGCCCGGCCGAGGCGGCTGGGCCGGCCGACCGATCCCGGGCCATCCGCAATCCCTTCCGGGGCCCCTCGCCGAGTCCGGGCCCTCGAGCGATCCTCCCGCGCTCGCGGCGGCGATGTCGATGACGCATTTCGGGCGCTCGATCGCCAGGTTGGGGCCGATTCCGGCGCCACGGCGGTTCGAGCGCCCGAAATACGACATCGGCGTCACCACCCGAGGAAATCAGCTGGCGTTGCGTGGACGCGGCTCCGCACACTGAGCGGGCCGGCCGCGGAGCCGGGACGAGGAACGGGATCAGTGAGTGCTGGTCGGGAACGTCGGACGGCTCGCCGGACGGGTCGGCTCACTGCCGTCGTCTGGGCGATCTTGCTGATCGCCATCGCCGCCTGCACGGCGATCGGTCCGAACCCGGGCCCGGCTCGGACGAGCGAGCCCTCGACGACCCCCGCATCCAGCTCGCCGGCCGGCCCATCCGGACCGGCCCCGGTCACCCAGCGGCGCCCCGGCTGGGCGTTGGACCGGATCGACCAGCGGCACCTGCCGCTGGACCAGCGCTTCACCGCCGCGGACGGCGGTCGAGGCGTCACGGTCTACGTCGTCGACGGGCTGTTCGACGTGACGAACCCCGAGTTCGGCGGCCGGGCGTCGGTCGGGCTGAAGCTCGGCCGGGCCTGCGACCTGGACGACGGCACCGATCACGGGCTGTTCGTGGCCGGCCTCGTCGGTGGCCGGCGGACCGGGGTCGCGAAGCGGGCCACGATCGTGTCGGTCGGTTCGTCCTACGGCTGCGAGGGCGGCACCGGTGGCGCGACCCAGGCGCAGGTCATCGCCCGGGTCGTGCGGGCGCTGGGCTGGGTGGCCGAGCACGCGCGACGGCCCGCCGTGGTCAACCTGTCGCTCAACGGCGACGGCCCCTCGCCCGAGCTCGCCGCCGCGGTCCGACGTCTGACCGATGCCGGGCTGACCGTGATCGCATCCGCGGGCAACGACGGCGACAATGCCTGCCGCCACCCGCCGGCCGGGCTGCCGCTGGTGATCACGGTAAGCGGCTCGACGCGGTCCGACACCGATGCCGGACTGAACCACGGCCGGTGTGTGGATCTGTACGCACCCGCGGACGGCGTCCGCTCGGTGGTGGACGCCGACCTCGTCCCCGAGGGCCTGGTGACGAGTGAGATCGCGGCCACCTCCTGGGCCGCGCCGCTGGTCAGCGGCGCGGCGGCGCTGTATCTGGCCGCGCACCCGGACGCGTCCCCGGCCGAGGTCCGCGGCTGGCTCATCGACAACGCCACCACCGGAGCGCTGCACGGAAACCTGCACGGGTCACCGAACCGGCTGCTGTTCACCGGTGGCCCGCTGTAGCCCGGGGCCCGCTGTAGCCGGGGCCCGCTGTAGCCGGGGCCCGCCGCCCGGTCCGACTGCGATCACTGGTGCCACCGGGCCGCTCAGAGGTGGTCGGGGACGATCAGCGCATCGGGGTCGGCCCGAGGCGGCACGTGAGACAGGGCCAGCTGCACCAACGTGACCCGGGCCTTGAGCAGCACCTTGCCGCGGACCCCACGGGCGCTCGTCCCCAGCTGCTCCTCGACCGCCGCGCTGACCTGCTCCTCGGTGAAGGACGGCCGGCTGCCGGCCCGCACCTCGACATCGGGCAGCGCCACCAGCGCAGCCAGGATCTGGCCACCGATCCCGTCGAGCATCTGATAGCGCTGATACGGAGTCAGTGCGGCCCACGCCTCATCCGCGCTACGTCGTCCCTTGCGTACGCCCTTGTCCTGAGTCGCCAGCACGCTCTTGGCCGCGCCCTCCATGGCCGAGGTCAGCTCCCGCTCGGTGAACCGCATGGACCCAGTGTTCCGGCCGGCGGCGCCTTTCGGCGCACAACCGGCCGAGCGAGCCTCGATGCGGGGCCCGCAGCCCGTCCCCGAGCCGCTGCATCGGAGCCGGGCGGTGGTCTCGCGCCCGATCCCGCGCGCCGATCACGAACCCGCGGAGCCGCCGGTGTCCTCGGCCACCAACCAGCAGACCCGTGTCCACACCAGTGCCGGCTCGGCCGCGTGCGGTCCGTAGAGCTCCCAACGGATGTCGCTCAGCGCAATCCCCTGCTCACGGCACCAGTCGACCACGGCCCGGTGCGCGTCCGCCAGGCCCGCGTAGCTGCCGTGATGAGTCGTCGTGGCCACCGTTCCGGCGGGCAGCGACGAGACGACCACCCGACCCGCCGGCTCCAGCTCTCCGTCGTGAAGCACGCCCACCTCGACCCGGGGACGGTCGCCCCGATACAGCATCACGTTCGGACAGCCGCGATCGATGCCGGCGGCGCGCAGGAGCGACCACACCTCGTCGAGCAGCACCGGCCACAGGCTCGGATACGCAGCCCAGGTCGTCGTAGCGGGGACCACCAGGGTGCGCTGCCTCGGATGGGCTTCCAACGCCACCTGATAGCGGGCGGTCACGCCCAGAGTGTCCTCACTCGCGACCGGCGGCGTCAATGCGGCGGCGACCGCCACGGCATCGCGCCGGCCACCGCCACGCTCATGGCAGCTGGTGCAGGACCAGCGGGAGCACCGAGGTGGCGCCCGCCTCCGCCAGCAGCGCCGAGGCGACGGTGATCGTCCACCGGGTCCGGACCAGGTCGTCGACCAGCAGCACCGGACCGTCGAACCGGACGCCGTCCCGCAGCGTGGTGCGGGACAGCAGGTCGCGAGCGCGAACGGCGGACGCGGCCTCGGCGGTCGGCGCCGGGCCGGTCACCTCCAGCGCCTCGACCAGCGGCAGCCGGCCGATCCGGGCGACATGGGCGGCGACCGATCCGACCAGCCGGGGGAACCGACGAGACGGCATGGCGACCACCGCGACCGGGCGCTCCCAGGTCCGCGACCACCGCTTCAGCACCTCCACCATGCCCTCGAGCACCTCCGGCGGCGCCGGCTCGTCGGAGCGCCACAGACCGCCGATCGTCTCGGCCCAGGCCGGGTCGTCGGCGAACGCGAGCGCCCGCCCGGGCGCCACTGCGGCGATCTTGCCCTTCCGGCCGGGCAGACCACTCGCCCAGAGCTTGCGCGGCTCGATCACCACGTCCTGGCCGCGGAAGAACCGCTGGGCCGCCAGCACCGTGTCGGCGGCCGGCACCGGCCCCGGCGCGGGCAGGACGCCGGTGCACACCGAGCATCGGCCGCACGGTCGCGGGTCCGGATCATCCAGCGACTGCTGCAGGAACTCCATCAGGCAGCCCTCGCCGTGTGCATAGCGCCGCATCAGGTCGGCCTCGGCAGAACGGACCTTGCGCAGCGCGGTCCACTTGGCCTCGTCGTAGTACCACTTCGTGCCGGTCGCCTCCCAGCCGTCGCGGCCACGCCGGACGATGTCGTCGACCGCCAGGATCTTCAACAGCGTCTCCAGCCGTCCACGGCGGATCCCGGTCGCCGCCTCGATCCCGGGCAGGCTCAGCGGTCCGTCGGCGAGCGCGTCGAGGATGCGCTCGACCTGGTCGTCGGTGGGGATGCCGGCCGTGGCGAAATAGTCCCAGATCCGCTCGTCCGACGAGCCGGGCACCAGCACCGCAACCGCGCTGTCCAGCGCCCGACCGGCCCGGCCGACCTGCTGGTAGTAGGCCACCGGCGACGACGGCGAGCCCAGATGGAGGCAGAACGCCAGATCGGGCTTGTCGTAGCCCATGCCCAGCGCGGAAGTCGCGACCAGTGCCTTGATCTCGTTGCGGCGCAGCCGGTCCTCCAGCTGTTCGCGGTTCTCCGTCTGCCCCGAGTACGCGGCGACATCGTGGCCGCGTTCGGCCAGGAACGCCGCCAACCGCTCGGTCTCGGCGACGGTGAGGACGTACACGATGCCGGAGCCGGGCATCGCCGCAAGCGCATCGGCTACCCAGGCATAGCCCTGCAGGGTGCTCAGGCCCGGCACCACCGACAGCTGCAGGGACGCCCGGGCGAGCGATCCGCGGAGCGTCACCGTGTCGGGCCCGAGCTGGGCCGCGACATCGGCCGTGACCCGCTCGTTCGCGGTCGCCGTGGTCGCCAGCACGGGCGTGTCCGGCGAGAGCTGGAGCAGGGTGCGGGTCAGCCGCTGGTAGTCGGGCCGGAAGTCGAAACCCCAGTCGGAGACGCAGTGGGCCTCGTCCACCACCAGCAGGCCGCAGCTCGCCAGCAGCTCGGGCAACTCGGCCGCGAACCGCGGATTGGCCAGGCGTTCCGGCGAGACGAGCAGCAGGTCCAGCCGGCCGGACCGGAGCTCGGCCAGCACGGCCGACCAGTCGTCGACATTGGTCGAGTTGATCGTCGCCGCCCGCAGCCCGGCCCGCTCGGCGGCGGCGATCTGGTCGCGCATCAGGGCCAGCAGCGGCGAGACCACCAGCGTCGGCCCCGATCCGCGCTCGCGCAGGGCCGCGGTCGCGCCCCAGTAGACCGCGGACTTGCCCCAGCCGGTGGCCTGCACGACGAGCACGCGCCGGCGGTGCTCGACCAGCTCCTCGACCGCGCGGACCTGGTCGTCCCGCGGCCGGGCCTCCGGTCCGGCGACGGTGGCGATCACTCGGGCAAGGACGTCGGAGGCGGAGGTCACGGCGCTGGCGGCAGACATGCCGGCCATCATGCCTCGTCGCTCCGACACTGCGGCCCCGATCGCGAACTCGGATCCCCTGTCCCGGTTCGGATCCCCTGCACGAGATCCAGAGCGACAGGAGGGATCCGAGATCGGGACGGGGTCAGCGGGCGTGCGCGTCACGGAGCAGTGCGTACGCCTCGGCGTTGGCCCGGATGTGCGCCCGCTCGTCCTCGGTGGTCTCCCGCCGGACCTTCCCCGGCACGCCGGCGACCAGCGAGTTCGGTGGGATCACCGTGCCCTCCAGCACGACCGTGCCGGCGGCGACCAGCGACCCGGTGCCGACCACCGCGCCGTTCAGGATCACCGCACCCATCCCGATCAGCGCGTCGTCCTCGACGGTGCACCCGTGCAGCACCGCCCGGTGCCCTACCGAGACGCCGCGTCCGACCGTCACCGGGAAGCCCGGATCGGTGTGCGCGACGGAGCCGTCCTGGAAGTTGCTGTTCTCCCCGAACGTGATGGTGTCCAGGTCCGCGCGGAGCACCGCGGTGTACCAGATCGAGACCCCGGCACCCAGCCGTACGTCGGCGATCACGTGCGCCCCGGGTGCGACCCAGGCGCTGTCGGCGATCTGCGGCGCCTTGCCGTTGACCGTGGTCACGACCCGCGCCCGGTCAGCAGCCGCCGGCGACCGCCGGGATGATGGAGACCTTCGCGCCGTCCGCGACCGCCGCCTCCAGTCCGCCGACGAAGCGGACGTCCTCGTCGCCGACGTAGATGTTGACGAACCGGCGCAGCGCCCCGTTCTCGTCCAGCACCCGGCCCTTCAGACCGGGGTGCGCGGCGTCCAGGGACTCCAGCAGCTGGGCCAGCGTCGACCCGTCGGCCTCGACCTCCTTGGCGCCGCCGGTGTAGCTGCGCAAGATGGTGGGGATCCGGACGGATGCGGTCATCGCGAGAGCCTTTCGAGACGGGTGTCGATCACGCGTTCGTGGTCCAGAAGTCGGTGAACGCGTCGTAGTGCGGCGGCAGCGTAACCCGTGGTCCGACCAGGCCACTCACCGCGTCCAGCGTCTTGAGACCCTCGCCGGAGTTGATCACGACCGTCTCCGCGGCCGGGTCCAGCACGCCGTCGGCGATCAGCTTCGCGGTCACCCCGATGGTCACCCCGCCCGCGGTCTCGGCGAAGATGCCCTCGGTCCGGGCAAGGCGACGGATGTTGTCGACCACCACATCGTCGCCCACGTCGGCGACCACTCCACCGGTGCGGCGGACGGCGTCGAGGACGTACGGGCCGTCGGCGGGGTTGCCGATCGCGAGCGACTTGGCGATCGTGCTCGGCTTGACCGGCGCGACCACGTCGTGTCCCGCCCGGTAGGCCTGGGCGACCGGCGAGCAGCCGGTGGCCTGGGCACCGAAGATCTTCACCGGCTTGTCCTCGACCAGACCCAGCTTGATCAGCTCGCCGATGCCCTTGTCGATCTTGGTCAGCTGCGAGCCGGAGGCCACCGGCACGACGATCTGGTCGGGCAGCCGCCAGCCGAGCTGCTCGGCGATCTCGAACGCGAGCGTCTTGGAGCCCTCCGCGTAGTACGGCCGGACGTTCACGTTGACGAACGCCCAGCCCTCCTCCTCACCGGCGATCTCGCTGGCCAGCTTGTTCACGTCGTCGTAGTTGCCCTCGATCGCGATCAGCGTGGTGTCGTAGATCGCCGACGCGGTGATCTTCTGCGGCTCGAGATCGGACGGGATGAACACGACCGAACGGATCCCGGCCCGGGCCGCCGCCGCGGCGACCGCGTTCGCCAGGTTGCCGGTCGAGGGACAGGCCAGCACCTGCAGCCCGAGCTCGCGGGCGGCCGATAGCGCCACGGCGACCACCCGGTCCTTGAAGGAGTGCGTCGGGTTGCCGGAGTCGTCCTTCACCCAGAGCTGCTTCAGGCCGAGCTCGTCGGCCAGCTGGCGGGCGTCGACCAGCCGGGTGAAGCCGGGATCGGTGGACCGGAAGGTCGCGATGTCGGCGGGCACCGGCAGCAGCGGCTGGTAGCGCCAGATGGACTTGGGACCGGCCTCGATCTGCGCCCGGGTGACGGTCGGGTAGGCGTAGCCCACCTCGAGCGGACCGAAGCACTCCATACATGCGTAGAACGGGCCGAGCGGGCTTGTCGCGCCGCAGGCCCGACAGATCAGGTGGGTCGCGTTGCCGAACGCACCCGAACGGACGCCGGCAGGGGCAGGAAACTCGGTGTCGACCACGGTGGTCATCGCAATTCCTTCACGTCATCTGTCCCGACCGGCCTTCGGTCGAGTCGGAGTTGGCACCGTGTCCTAGGCGAAGGCCGGTTGCCGGGGAGTCATCGGGCCGAATCCCTCGTCCCCCTCTTGATGAGATGCCGACCAGCCTATGCGGGGATACGCTTTCCGCGCACCTCGGGTCCGGATCGTGGATGCGATGACCACGCCTCGAGACGGCGGTGGCACCGGCCCGGATCGTCCGTCGTCAGCAGCAGGACTCTTGCGTATCCGGAGCCGGGCGGCTGTACTCATTCCCAGCATGAGCCCGCGCGCCGCCGACACGCCGACCGGCGGGTCGATATCGACCCTGGCCCCGTCACGCCCGCAGACGGCCGGGCAGTGGGTCCGACTGGTCGGCAATCTGCTGAATCTGACCACGCTGCTCGGCCTCGCCGTCGGTGCGATCGGCGGTGCCACCTTCCGCCGCGGACCGCGCGGCCTGATCCTCGGCGAGGGCTACCGGTACGCCTTCCCGGCGGCCGGCGCGTTCACCATCGGCAACGTGTCGACCACCGCCCGCAGCTGGAACGACCTGCTGCGGGAGCTGCCGACCCTGCTGACCCACGAGGAACGGCACACCTGGCAGTACCTGTACTGCCTGGGACTGCCCTTCTACGTCCTCTACACCATCTGCATGGGCTGGTCCTGGCTCCGAACCGGAGACCGCGCCGCGCGCAACCTCTTCGAACGTCTCGCTGGACTGTCCGACGGCGGCTACCGAGATCTCCCGACCCGGTCCGTCGGCGCGGGCTTCCGCGCGCTGTTCGCGCTGCTCCGGCCACGCCGGCACTGAGCCACCAGCGTGCCCTGACCCAACAGACTGGGCCGCGCCGGTCGAAGTGTGTTCTTCCCGAACCTCAGGCGTCGAGATTGAGGTCGATGCCCAGCCGTTTGGCCGAGCGCTGACGCTGCCGGCTGGCCCGCAACCGGCGCAGCCGCTTGACCAGCAGCGGGTCGTGCGCCAGCGCCTCGGGCTGGTCGATCAGCGCGTTCAGCACCTGGTAGTAACGGGTGGCCGACATCGCGAACTTGTCCCGGATCGCCTGCTCCTTGGCGCCGGCGAACTTCCACCACTGGCGCTCGAAGGCCAGGATCTCCGCGTCGCGAGCACTGAGCTCGCCGACGGGACCGGTGCCGTGCTCCGGGCTCGAAGCTGTCGCCATGAGCGCCATCCTAGGCCGCGAACCACACCGATGTCATTTGCACCGCCGGGTGATGCGATCTTCGTCTCAACCGTGCAACGAGGCCGCGGAGGACGTACGCATCGGCTTGAATAGGGCGATGACCGTTGCCGAACGTACCCGCTGGGGCATCGTCAGCACCGGCCATATTGCCTCCGTCTTCGCTCGCGACCTCGCCCTGTTGACCGACGAGGCCGAACTGGCCGCCGTCAGTTCGCGAACCCGGGCGAAGGCCGAGTCGTTCGCCGCCGAGTACGGCTTCGCCCGGGCGTACGGGTCGGTCGAGGAACTCGCCGCCGATCCCGAGATCGACGCCGTGTACGTCGGCTCGGTGCACAACGATCACTACCTCTCGGCGCGCGCCTGTCTCGCGGCCGGCAAGGCCGTGCTGGTCGAGAAGCCGCTGACCGTGACCGCTGCGGAGGCCGAGGCCCTGGTCGATCTCGCCCGTGAGCGAGGCGCCTTCTTGATGGAGGCCGTCTGGAACCGCACCAATCCGCTGCTGCGCAAGGCCGCCGAACTTGTCGCCGCGGGCGAGATCGGCGACGTCCGGCACGTCCAGTCCAGCTTCGGCTTCGCCTTCGACGGCGGCCCGTCGCACCGGCTGCTCGACCCGGCGCAGGCCGGCGGCGCCATCCTCGATCTCGGCGTCTACCCGGTGCACGGCGTCGACCTGTTCCTCGGCGAGCCGGACGGGATGGAGGGCTTCGGCGCCATCGGCGAAACGGGGGTGGACACCCACGCCGCCGCCGTGCTGACCTTCGCGGCACGCGAGGATCGCCCCGCGGCTACGGCCACCGTCGCCTGCTCGTTGCTGACCGATCTGCCGACCCGGCTGGAGGTGTTCGGTAGCCGCGGCTCGCTGGTGCTGGACAACTTCATCAAGCCCGACGAGCTCCGGCTGGTGCGCGAGCGCGACGGCGAGCCGGAGGTGTTCCTCACCCAACTGCCGGGACAGGGCTACACCTTCGAGGCCCAGGAAGTGATGCGCTGCCTGCGGGCGGGCGCGCTGGAGTCGCCGCTAGTTCCCTGGGCGAGCACGCTGGGCGCGATGCGGACCCTGGACCGATGGCTCGCCGCGGTCGCGGCCAGGCGCGGGTGAGCCCGATGCGTCGTCTGACCGGGACCATCCAGCCGTACGCCTGGGGCTCGACCACCACGATCCCCGAGCTGCTCGGCGTCGAGCCGACCGGGGAGCCCCAGGCCGAGCTGTGGCTGGGCGCCCATCCCCTGCACCCGTCGACGGTCGACGGAGCGCCGCTGACCGAGCTGATCGCCGCCGAGCCGAAGCGGGTGATCGGTGCCGCGTCGGTCGATCGGTACGGCCCGCGGCTGCCGTACCTGATGAAGGTGCTGGCCGCGGCACAGCCGCTCTCGCTGCAGGCACACCCGTCGCGGGCTCAGGCCGAGGCGGGATACGAGCGCGAGCAGCTGCTGGACGTCCCACGTGACGCGCCCTACCGCAACTACCGCGACGGCTGGCCCAAACCCGAGGTGCTCTGCGCGTTGGAACCGACCGAGGCGCTGTGCGGGTTTCGGGAGCCGAAGGAGACCTACGACCTCTTCGCACGCCTGGGCGTGGTGTCCGCCCTCCGGCTGATCGAACCGCTCCGAGACGGCACCGACGACGTTCTTGCCGTGGTGTTCCGCCGGCTGCTCCAGCTCGGCCGGACGACCTTCGTCCAGACCGTCGTCGACGACGTCGTCGAGGCCGCCCAGGGCAACGTCGACCCCGAGCTGGCCGACTTCACCGCGACTGCGGTCGAGGTCGCCCGCTTCTATCCCGGCGATCCCGGCGTGCTGGCCGCGCTGATGATGAACCGGATCGAGTTCGGCCCCTACGACGCGATCTATCTGCCGCCGGGCGATCTGCACGCCTACCTCAGCGGTGGTGGCATCGAGATCATGGCCAACTCCGACAACGTGCTGCGCGGAGGGCTGACCCCCAAGCACATCGACATCGACGAGCTGATCGCCGTGCTCGAGTTCACACCCTCCTCCCCCACCCCCATCCCGGTGGTCGAGGAGGCGCCGGGGGTGTTCGGCTACCAGGCCCCGGCCGAGGAGTTCGCCCTCTGGCGGATCGCCCAGTCGGGCGTCCCCGGCTCGCTGCCGGGGTCCCGCTCGGGCCGTGTCGTGCTCGTGGTCGAGGGCTCGACCCGGCTGCAGACGCCCGCCGGCACACTCAGCCTGCGCCGCGGCGAGTCCGCTTTCGTCTACGCCGACGAGGACGTGACGTACGTCGGCGACGGCATGCTCTTCGTCGGCGGTCCCGGTCTGCGCTGAAATTCCAGGCTCCTGCCGGCGCCCTTCGGTACGCTGGCCGCTGCACTCGCTGGCGTGGCGCAATCGGTAGCGCACCTGTCTTGTAAACAGGTGGTTAGGGGTTCGAGTCCCCTCGCCAGCTCTCCTGGTCAGACGCTGTTTGACCTTGTCAAGGCCACATTCTGGAACGTGCTGGCTAGTGGTATCTAGCGGTCCTGAGTGGCTCCGAGAAGGCGCATTCGGGCGCCCTAGCCTCGATGTTTCGTCGAGGCCGTTGTTGATCTTGGTTCCGGGATTTGGTTGTTGATGGT